>JAKASC010000019.1 GCA_021828245.1 Acidobacteriota bacterium | reverse complement strand
ACCCGCTCGATGGCGAGTCGCGGACGGCGCTGTGGGTCAAGGGAAGCGGCGGAGACTTGGGCAGCATCCAGCGCAGCGGCTTTGCCGTGTTGTACTTGGACAAGCTGCGAGGGCTTGAAAGGCGGTACCGAGGCGCGGCCCACGAAGATGAAATGGTGGCGTATTATCCGCTCTGCAGCTTCGGCCAAAGCACGGCGGCGGCCTCGATTGATACGCCGCTGCACGCTTTGCTTCCCTTTGCGCACGTGGACCACCTGCATCCGGACTGGGGCATTGCGCTGGCGGCCTCGGCCAACGGGCGGGAGAAGATGGAGGAATTTAACCGACGGTTTGGGCATCGGCTGATTTGGATTCCGTGGCGGCGGCCCGGCTTTGAGCTGGCCATGATGCTGAAACGCGCCGTGGAGGCCACGCCCGAGGCGGACGGCATTTTGCTGGGCGGACATGGGCTGTTCACTTGGGGCGAAACGCAGCGGCAGGCGTACTTGAACGCCATCACCCTGATTGACCAGCTTGGGCAATTCGTGATGGCAGCGGTGGAAAAAGCGGGCGAGGAATTGTTCGGCGGGGCGCGCTACCGCCGACGAGCGGACCATCGCCGGGTGGCGGCGGAGGTGTTTCCTTATCTGCGAGGGCGCGTGGCAGGAGCGCGCGGCGTGATTGGCCATTTCAACGATTTGCCGGAAGTCGAGCGGTTCGTCAATTCCAAGGAGGGGCCGAAGCTGGCTCATTTAGGAACGAGTTGTCCCGACCATTTTTTGCGCACCAAAATTCGGCCGCTGTGGGTGCCGTGGGATCCGGAAAAGGGAAATGAGGAAGCCCTGCGCCGGGCGCTCGATGCGGCGCTGGAAGAATATCGGAAAGAATATGAGGCTTACTATCACCAGCACGCGAAACCCGATTCACCGCCCCTGCGCGACCCCAATCCGACGGTGGTGCTGGTGCCGGGAGTGGGCATGTTCAGCTTTGGTAAGAACAAAACCGAGGCGCGCATCACCGGCGAGTTTTACGTGAACGCCATTCACGTGATGGAGGGCGCGACGGCGCTCGAAGAAGGCCCACCGCCGAATCCTCTGCCGCAGGCGGGCGCGGCCGCGCCGTCGGAAGCGTTTCAGGTTTATCGGAATTACGTGGCTCTGCCGCCGGCGGAAGCCTTTGGCATCGAATATTGGTCATTGGAGGAGGCCAAGCTGCGAAGGCAACCGCCGGAAAAGGAGTTCAGCCGCAAAGTGATGGTGGTGGTGGGCGGCGGGTCGGGCATTGGCCGAGAAGTGGCGCGAAGGGCTGCGGAGCGCGGCGCGCACGTAGTGGTGGCCGACCGCGAGCTTGAAGCGGCGGAGAGTGCGGCCAAGGAAGCTCAAGCCGCCGGGGGGAAGGAAGTTGCTCTGTTTGCCGAGGTGGACATTCGCGAGCGCGCTTCCATCCGCGCCGCACTTGAGAAGTCGGTGATGAATTTCGGCGGCGCTGATATGCTGATTAACACGGCCGCCATCTTTCCCGCGGCCGCCGACGGGCGCATCTCGGACGAGCAATGGCGGTTGACCTTGGATGTAAACATCACGGGAAATTATCTTTTGGCGGATGAAATCCGTAAGATTTTTGCCGAGCAGGGGTTGCCGGCGGCCATTGTGCTCACCAGTTCGGCGAACGCCGTCGTGCCGAAGGCCGGCAGCGAAGCGTACGACGTGAGCAAAGCGGCGGTGAGCCATTTGGTGAGGGAGCTGGCGATTGCTCTGGCGCCGAAGGTGAGGGTGAACGGCATCAGCCCGGCGACGGTGGTGAAAGGTTCGGCGATGTTTCCGCGCGAACGTGTGTTGGCGTCGCTGGCCAAATACAAGATCGGACATAACCCGGACGAGCCGACCGAAGAGCTACGGGCGAAGTTGGCGCGATTCTACGCCGAAAGGACGCTGACCCACAACGCAATCGATCCGACCGATTGCGCCGAGGCGATTTTGTTTCTGGCGAGCGAGCGGGCGCGCGTGACCACCGGCCATTTGATTCCGGTGGATGGCGGGCTGACGGAAGCCTTTCTGAGATAGCCGAGGATGCCGAGCTTGAAGACGAGGGAGAATGGTGGACACCGAAGATTTTCCGATCACCGACTGGCGCGCGAACGGGATAATCCGCCACGCCTGCGCGTACCTCCGCGACGCCGGGCGCGTCAGGGTTGTTGGTGATAAGGTATTTGGCGAGGACGCGGACGCCCACATAATCCTCATATTCGCGAGCGCGCGACTTGCATTCCCGGGGACCAGGGTGGGCCGGAGGAGGAACCAACATGCGAACGATGTTTTGGATCACCGGGTTGTGGCTGAGCGCGTGGGTAGTGAGCGAGGTCGGCGGGAGAATCTACGTTGCCAAATTCGGCTACCGCGCGGCGAGCCCCGACGCGGTGATTCTGATGTTTTTGATCCTGGTGCTGCACGCGGTCACGGTTGCAGGGATTGTCGCCGTTCCCTTCGCCTGGCTATGGTACGGGGTGACGCGGCTGGCGAACCGCGGCAGAAAAGGAGCCCGCAGCGACGGCGGAGAAAGGCGCGATGCGAGCCGGCCGCCTCGGCGGAGGGGTGAAAACGAACCACAACCTTGATGCGATGCATTGCCATTGATTTGGGCGCGGGAAGCTGCCGGGTGAGCCTGGCGGAGTGGGACGGCCGTGCGATGAAGGTGCGCCTGGCTTACCGATACCCGAACGGCCCGGTGGAGCGCGACGGCCATCTTTATTGGGAGCTCGAACGACTCTGGCAGGGAGCCGAAGAGGGCCTTCGCCGCGCAACCGAGGGATTGACCGGTAAGGTGGATTCGGTGGGCGTGGATGGCTGGGCTGTGGATTACGTGCGCCTGGATGCCGGCGGACGGCCGCTCGGCGAACCGTTCTGCTATCGCGATCCGCGGACGGAAGATGCGATGGCAGAAGTGTGGGAGCGCATTCCGCGCGAGCGACTCTATGAATTAACCGGCATTCAGTTTCTGCGCTTCAACACGTTGTATCAGCTTTGGGCCGATCGGCGCGACGGCCTCAAGCCCGCGGCCCGATGGCTCAACCTGCCGGAATATCTTCTTTTTCGCTTGGCGGGCTTTGCCGAAGGAACCGCCGTTTCCGAATACACCAACGCCACGCACACGCAGTTGCTCGAAGCGCGGACGCGGAAGTGGTGCGACGAAATTTTTGAGCGCGTGGGGTTGGACCGCGGCGCCGCGCCGCCCGTGGTTTCACCGGGCGCGCCTCTGGGGCCGATGGGCGGGCCGCTTGCGGAAATGCAGGTTTTTAGAGGCACGCGCGTGATAGCTCCCGCGTGCCATGACACTGGGGCGGCCATCGCCGGCATTCCGGATGACGGATCTGACTGGGCATTTTTGAGTTCCGGCACGTGGTCGCTGCTCGGGACAGTGCTGGAAGCGCCGTGCATCACGGCGGCGGCGCTCAGAGAGAACTTCACGAACGAAGGCGGAGTGGGCGGGCGAATACGGTTTTTGAAAAACATCAATGGGATGTGGCTGCTCGAGGAGTGCCTGCGGGAATGGAATGCGGTGGGCGGGCGGGCCTGGAAAGTCGAAGAGCTACTCGAGGAATGCGAGCGCCGACCCATGCCCGAGACCACGTTCAACGTGGACGCTCCAGAGCTTCTCTTGCCGGGGGCCATGCCGACGAAAATCAATCAAGCGTTGGAACGGGCGGGACATGCGCCTCTCGCCGAGGACGCGGGGCACGCTCTGGAGATGGCCAATGTCATCTTCGTCAGCCTAGCGGCGCGTTACGCCGAAGTGCTGCGGGCGCTTAGCGAAGTGACCGGCCGCCACTTTCGACGCCTGAACGTGGTGGGCGGTGGGAGCCAAAATCGGCTGCTCAACCGCTTACTCGCCGAGCGGACGGGACTGGAGCTGCGGCGCGGAGCGGTGGAAAGCTCCACGGCGGGGAATTTGGCCATCCAATTCGCTTCGCTAGAAAACGGCGGCGGTGGCGTGGCGGCAGCGGCGGTGGCTCGCTGGGCCGCGCGATGCGTCACGGCCATGACGGAAACTCCTCCTTCACTTTGAGGCCGCAACCAGAGGTTCTGGAGCGCGGCGGACGGCGCGAGACAAGCGGGCAAAGAACAAGTCAACTACTGGGAACGATGACGTAGAGATAAATGGTCAACACCAACGTGCCCGCCGTTATCAGCCAAACAGTCGGCTGGTGGTCCAAAACCCATTGCAGCCACCCACTGCCCGTGGCCGGCTTCCGAGCTTTTTCGGCAAGCCGGCGAGAAGCTGCCAGCGTTGCTTAACAACGGTGCAAAGAGCAGAAACCCATTGCGCCCTCGTATTTTAACGGGCTGCGACAGCCTGTTTTCCACAAGGTTTTCAACAAAACTGTTGAAAATTTCCGTCCGATGGCATCGTGCCGAAGCGACCCAAGTCGAATGACTTTTGAAAAACGGTTCATCTGCCGGGCCAAAAATGTTCCGGCCAAGCGAACGATTGCCAGGGTGAGCGGAAAACAAACATCTTGAGGTTTTGTGGAGTTTGCGCAAAGCGAAGTCTGGAAGTGAAGTGAAAACCGGGGATTCGGCCAGCGGCGGACGAATTCGGCGAGCGCAAACAGTTCTGGAGCCGAGGCTTTATCGGCCAAGGCGATTAACGCGGGCTGCCGGCGGGTTGCGCGGAGGTCGGCGAGGCTTCTGAGCCTGCGGGGCCGTCGGAGGACTTCTGCCCGAAATAGGTCGGGTCCATCCAAATATTCGCCGCCTTCTTGAGGCTGGCGATCTCAGCCTGTAACTTTTGCTGACGAAGAATGCTCTCGATTTCCCGGGAAAGCGTGGGGGGGTCGGCTTGCTTGTGGCCCACCACCTGAATGGCGACCAGCGCTTGAGGCGTTTCAATGGGGTCAGAAACCTGGTTGACCTTCAGCGAAAAGGCGGCCTTATCGAGGGCGGGCAGAAGCTGGCCTTCGCGGACGGTCTGAACTTGCGTATCCACCATCACGACGTTCGGCATATCGAATTGCTTGGCAACTTGCTGGACGTCGGTTCCCGCAGACAGGGCTTTGCTGATGGCAGCCATCTTGGCATGAGCGTCGGCGGAAGAGAGGCCGGGAGCATTGGCGGGCGCGCCGGCGGGTTTCTTGCGAATCAAAATCTCGCGGATTTGGACCTGATTAAATTCGTCTTTGTGCGTGGCAAGATATTGGCTGACCTCGGCAGGGGTAATTTGGACGTGTTCAGCCAGGTTTTGGTACTCGGCTTGCGCGAGCAATTTCATGCGGTCGAGGGCCAGTTGCTTCTGGATGGCCGTTTGGGTATCCAGGTGATCAGCGACGGCTCGCTGTGAGAGCAGCAGCAGGAGCGCGTACTCGTTGCCGACCGGAGCGCGACCTTGGGCTTGAATGGCTTCCTGGGTCTGCGGGCTGAGGGAGGCGATTAAAAAGTCCATGTCGGACTGAGTTACCTCTTGGCCGCCGACGCGCAAGACCACGCGGTCTTCGGCGCCGGGCTGGCTTTTGACGCTGGCGGATGAAGGTGCCGCGGCTGTGGCTTTCGGATTCTGTGCGAAGGATGGCTGCGAGAGCACGCTGGCTGCCAAAACCAGCGCCGCAATCCAACTTAGTTTGCCAAACTTACTCTTCATTCAACACCCCCGCGCCTTGTTCGCGCAATCTAGTGTCCTGAGTCAGAAGTTCGATGAACAACTAAAAGCCTGTTTCACGCCAAGGCGCAAGGATCGCAAAGGGCTTGCGGGAGGCCTGACGGCCCGGAATTATTCATCTTTCTTACGACTTAGAACACTTGCTATCATAGCACAAACTCCCAGCTTCGGAGGCCGAATTTCTTCGCCCTTCACGGCTTCGCGGCCGCGGGGCTGGTGGAGGAAGCGGGAAGCAAGCCCAAAGATTCGGGAGTGGGCAACGGCTGGCCTCGATAGTAGGCCACACGAAGATCGTTGTATTTGGCGATCAAGCGCTGCCAAAGTCGGCTGTTGCGGTCGTAGAGCTGAAGCATGTTGGGTAGCCAGTGGGGAAGGTTTTCGCTAAGCCAGCGCTGGCGATAGATTTCCTCCAATCGAGTCGTGTAATCGCGAAGGTCTTGCAGGCGGCCGTTGGTGGAGTCAATGTCGGAGAAATCGTTGCCGGTCTGCCGCCAGGCGCGATCGTTTTGGTGGCCGTAAGCATCGTCGTAGCGATTGGAGATTTCCTGGACGTATTGGTAGCGCATGCCGAGCGCGTCCATCTTGAGCGCGGCAAATTCCAAGTCCCGCAGAAGCCCGGTGTGTCGGCGAGCCAAGGGCCGGTCTTGGACCATGACCGTGTAAGCCTTCTCGGCCGTCATGCGGATTAAGGAAGCGATGGGCAACGTCTTGGTGACCTCGGGCTGCCAGAGCGGCGAGAAGGGATTGTGCCAGAACTTGGCGTCGTCAGTGCCACCACGCTTCATGTCATAGGTCTGAACAGGCCCGCCGGCGCGAATCACTTCATTCAAATGCCCCAACGCCATGATGGCGTTCACCAAGCGAGGGTTGGGGTCGCGGAAAAAGGCCCAGTCAAACTTGCGGTTGAACCGCGCGACGCTCGGATTGCCGGGCTCCCAGGCGCAGGCGGCGCCATAGACGATGCTCCACCAGTTGGGGCCGTAGAGCGTTTCGCCGTCGTCGTTCCAGACGGTGATGTCGGTCCCAATCGCGCCCACTTTTTTGCCGTCGGCGATAAACTGGCGGATGTTGTAAGCGGCCTCTTCATAGTCGGGAACGATGAGGCTGGTGTTGCTGGTCCAAGGGCAGATAAAAATCTTCATGCCGGTTCCGGCAAACGGCTTGAGCCACCGAGCATAGCTTTTGTGGGCACTATAGACCCAACTGGCCACGATCAAGCCCTTGGGCAGGCTTGGAATCATGTCGGGATGCTCGACCGCGATGTCTCCCCAGAACATCACCTGCTTGTTGTAACTGCGGACCAGATGATAGACCTTCGTCAAGTAGTCCACGTAAACCTTGCCGTAACCCTCCTGCTGCACCAAGGCCTTGCTGCGGCCCAGTCCTAATTCAAAGGTCTCGTCACAGCCGACGTGGTAAATGGAAGAGGGGAAAACCGGCAGTAACTGCGCGTAAATGCTCTTCAGGAAACCGATGTCGCGGGGATCGGAAGGCGCCAGGACAAATCCATGGGGGCGTTCCGCCATGCCGCTGTACTCCTCAAACCTCAGAATCTGGTGGAGATGGCCGCAATCCTCGGTGGCAGGCACGAGATCCACGTGATAGTGAGCGGCGTAGGCGACCAGCACCTTCCAATCGTGTTGCGTCAGCGTGTCGCTCAGCACGCCGATGAGCGGTTGGCCCTTCACTCGGAAGGAATCCTCCATGTAAAGGTAGAGCTGATTCATTTTGAAGGCGGCGATGGTGCGAACGATCAACTTGAGATAAGCCAACTTGGGCACGGGGCCGCGCGCCAAATCTACCTGCGTGCCGCGATAGCGAAGCGCCGGCCAATCGCGAATCTGCGCGCCCAGAATTTTGGCTTCGCCTTGGCCCGTGGGCACGAGCAGCTGCCGAAGCGTTTGCACGCCGTAAAATAAGCCCGCCGCGTCATGGCCGGCCACCAGAACTCGGCTTGGCGAGACGCTGAGCGCATAACCCTGCGCCGGAATCCCCTGCGGGTCGAGGCCGGCTTGCCGCAGGAGCGAGACCAGGGACGGCTGGTTCAGTCGCCCCATGATAATCACCGGCTTGCCGACGGGCGCACTCAACGTGGTGACGATCGGAAAATCAAGGCCCGTGTCGCGGCGCAGTTCCTTCTGGAGATTTCGCGCGGCGAAGGTGTCTTGGGGCGAGGCGGGCGAGAGCAGGTCTATTTCAAGGCCCGACCTCACGAGGAAAGGCGCGGCCTCCACGCGAAGCTGGCGCGGCTGAGGAATCAGCATGGGCTGCTGCGCGAGCGCCGCAGCGGCGCCGCAAAGGGTCAGCGCCGCGAGGCAAAGCCCGCGAATTCTCGAGAAAGGAAAATTGAAGTATTGCATGTTGGCCTCCGAAAAATTGTCGAGGGCGCACGTCACCTCCCGCCACCCTCACTCCGCCGAGCCTGCTGCGGTTGACTTCGACCCGCGTCAACGGCCCATGAGTTTATAAACCCTGCCTCATGGAGTCAAGGACAAGGGTCCGCCGGCTTTGTGCCTGACGCTCGCTGGCCGATTGACCCGGCCCTGCGGGATTGCTAACATGGCATGAGGCGCTCCAAGGAGGGAAAACGGTGGATCGGCTAACACGCCGCGAATTGAAGCAAGACGAGTTCCGCGAGAAGATGGAGTCGCTCGAGCAGTATGCGAGGAAGCATTGGCGACCCCTCACCTTGGGCGGAGTCGTGGTGGTGGTGGCGGTGGGACTGGTCGTTGGCCTCAAGCGCTACTCCGCCCGGCAGGAGGCGGCCGCCAACGTGATGCTGGGCGCGGCCCTGAAGACGTTTAATGCCTACGTCGGTACGGTGGCGCCGGGGACCTTATCTCCGGGCGACCAATCCTTCGCCACCGCCCAGGCCAAGTATCAGAAGGCGCTCGGCGAATTTCAACAGGTGATTGCGAAATACCCGCGCACGGATGCGGCGGATTATGCGCGCATTCATGCGGCCTTTTGCGAGGCGCAGCTCGGCAAAGATACCGAGGCCATCCAGCTTCTCGAGCAAGCGGCCAGGAACTCCCACCGGGAGATTGCCTCGCTCGCAAAGTTTGCCCTGGCCAATGAATACGCCAAAACCGGGAAGACGGCCGAAGCTGAAAAAATTTATCAGGAGCTTTCCCAGCACCCCACCCTGGCGGTGCCGCGGGCCACGGCGTTGATGGCGATGGCCCAGATGTACTCGTCGCAGCAGCCGGCGCGCGCCCGGCAAATCTACGCTCAGCTTGAGAAGGAATACACGGGCCATCCGACCGTTATTGCCGCCATCAAGCAACAGCTCGCCGCGCTTCCCAATTAGGGCGAGCGACCCACCACCGAGCTGAGTCTGGGCTCAGGTGCCCTTCGGGCATCAGTTTCCGTCAGGGCCAGCGGGCGAGCCCGACCGAGGCGCGAAGACCTATCGCCCTTTTCCGTGGGATGTTAGAATTCCCCAAGCTCATGCGGCCACACATCGCGATTATCGAGGATGAGAAAGATTTGGTGGAACTGGTGCGCTACAACCTCCGCAAAGAAGGCTTTGAGGTGGAGGGATTCACGAGCGGGCGCGAAGGCTTTGAGCATCTGCGGCGCCATCCGGCCGATCTGTTGATTCTGGATATCATGTTGCCGGATGACGACGGCCTGGAACTCTGCCGACGACTTCGCGCTCAGGAGCGCACGCGCTCCTTACCAGTGATTTTTCTGACCGCCAAGGGCAGCGAGGTGGACCGAATCCTGGGGCTGGAGATGGGCGGCGATGATTACGTCACCAAGCCCTTCAGCCCACGCGAGCTGGTGGCCCGCGTCAAGGCGGTTTTGCGCCGCCGCGACCGTTCGGAGGCGCCGCCGGAAATTATTGAGGTGGGCGATCTTCGCCTCGACGGAGCGACGCGCGAAGTCCGCTTGCGGGGCAAGTCGGTGGAATTGACGTCCCTCGAGTTCAAGCTGCTGCGCTTTTTGGCCTCGCAACCCCAGCGGGTCTTCAGCCGCGACCGGTTGCTCGACGAGGTTTGGGGAACCGACCGCTTTGTAACGCCGCGCACCGTGGATGTTCACATTCGTCGCCTGCGGGAAAAGATTGAGCCGGAGCCGAACCGGCCGCGCTACATTCAAACCGTTCGCGGCTCGGGTTACCGCTTTGCCACCCCGGCCGCCGACGCTCACGAGGCCGGATAGAGCCACCCGGCTGAGGCCATCTTGTTGAACCTTTTTCGGAGCCGCATCTTTCGAAGGTTCTTCCTGGGCAGCGTGCTCGTGGTTGCTGTGACCTTGCTGGCGCTCGGCTGGGAGGTGGGTCGCTTGGGCTCTTCGTCTGGGAGCGCCGTCTTCGCCTCCGGCATTGATCGGGAGATTTGGGACGTTGGGCTCTGGGGCATTCTGGCGGCTCTCGTCGTCGCGGTGGCGCTCTCTCGCCCGCTCGTCCGGCGCTTGCAGCAACTACAACACCTGGCGCAAAGACTGGCATCCTCACCCGCGCCCGATCCCAGCTTGGCGGAAACCACCGACGAGTTGGGGACGCTCGGACAGGCGCTCAACCAGGCCGCGGTGGAATTAAGCCGCGTGGTCGAGCGCCTCGGCTTGGAATCGGCGCGGCAGGAGGCTATTTTGGCCAGCATGGTGGAAGGAGTACTGGCGGTGGATAACGAGCTGCGCGTGACGTTCTGCAATCAGGCGTTTTTGCGCGCGGTTCACTATGACGGCCCTCCGCCCGAACAGCTTCCCTTGCTCGAAGTGGTTCGCGACCCGAGCCTGTTGGACGTCCTGACGCGCGTGCTGGTTTCCGGCGAGCTGGTCAAAGGGCGCATTCGTCTGACAGGGCCCGAGGGACGCTCCTTGGAAGTGCAGGCGTCGCCGCTCACCGCGCCGCCACGAACCGGAGCGATCGCCATTTTCCACGACATCACGGACATGGAGCGGCTGGAACGCGTGAGAACGGATTTCGTGGCCAACGTTTCCCACGAGCTGCGCACGCCGCTCGCCGCCATTCGTGGCTATGCGGAGACCTTGCTGGAAGGGGCGCTCGAAGACAAGGAGCATAACCGACAGTTCCTTGAAATCATCAAGAATCATGCCATCCGCTTGAACAACGTGGCCTCGGACCTGCTCACGCTGACCGAACTTGAATCCAAAACCGACCCGCCCACGACGGAAATCTTTACCGTGGCCGAATGCCTCAAGTCGGCGTTGGCGGTGGTTGAGCCGGAAGCCCGCGCCCGCAACGTCCGCATTGAGTGGGAGCGCGGAGACGAGCTGAAGCTCGAAGGCGAGCGTCATCGCTTTGAGCAGGCGCTGGTCAATCTCCTGAACAATGCCATCAAGTTCAACCGGCCGGGTGGCGAAGTTCACGTGAGCGCAGGCCGCGCGGAAGACGGCCGGGCGCGCATTGCCGTCCGAGACACGGGCATCGGCATCCCGTCGCAGGACCTCGACCGCATCTTTGAGCGCTTTTACCGCGTGGATAAGGCCAAATCGCACGAAGTGGGCGGCACCGGCCTCGGTCTCTCGATTGTCAAACACGTTATCGAGCGCATGGGCGGCACCATCCAGGTTGAAAGCGAGTTAGGGAAAGGTTCCTCCTTCACGCTGTGGCTGCCTTGCGCTGAAGCGGCGCGCAGCACGGCCTGATGTTTTGCGCCCCCTCCTACTTTACGGACGGCGTGGCATTTCCCGCCAATCGCGGGCGCCCTGTCGCACTTCCCCTGCCTGAATTTAACCAAATTGTCATCATTTGTTCAGCTTGACTTAATCTGGCTCGCACAGACTTAGCCTTTCAAGAAACTTAAATTGGCGTCGGTCGTGGGCTTGAGAGGAAATCCAACGCTCAACAGGAGACAAATGAACATGAAATGTAGCATTCAGCGAAGCTTTTTGACTTTTGTAGCGACAGCGTGCGTCGTCATGGTGGCGCGAGGCGCATCAGCCGGGAAGGCGCAAGCCTCCCACCGGAGCACGGCTCAAGAGGCGACCAAATCTCCGCAATCCAACGATGCGGGGAAATCGCGCCGCCAGATCGCCTCGATTAGAAAGCAATTGCTGAAGCAGCAGGCGGAAATCGCCCAATTGCTCGAAAGGATTCGCCAACTCGAGGCGCAGGTTGAGCCTCATCCGGCTGCGGCACGGCCGCCGGCGCCATCCGAGCAAACCACGACGGAGGCCAGCCTGACGCCGGTTGTCCCCGCCTCCAAAGCTGCCGACGCCAGCCCCGTCAGCCTTCCTGCGATGCTCGGCGGAGCGGCTTCCAGCAGCGGGGAAGCGGGCGCGCCGTCGCCGCTTCAGTTCAAGATTGGGAGTGCCTACATCACGCCGGTGGGTTTTATGGATTTCACCAGCGAATGGCGCAACCACGATGCGGGCAGCGGCATTGGAACGAACTTCGCCGGCATTCCCTACGGCAACGTCTTCCAGACCAATCTGAGCGAGTTGCGCTTCAGCATGCAGAACTCCAGGGTTGGCTTTCGTCTGGATGCGGAAGTCCATGGCGCTCACGTCATCGGTTATATGGAGTCCGACTTTTTAGGGCTCTCACCCGGCAACGCCGCCGTCAGCAGTAACAGCAACAGCCTGCGGTCACGGCTCTATTGGGTGGATGTTCGCAAAGGCGATTGGGAAGTCCTGGGCGGGCAAACTTGGAGCCTGATTACGCCGGGGCGCGACGGCATCTCGCCCTTGCCGGGAGACATTTTCTTTACCCAGGACATGGATGTGAATTACCAAGCCGGCCTGGTGTGGGGACGCATCCCCGAACTGCGAGTGGTTTATCACCCCAGCCGCCACGTGGCCTTCGCCGCGGCATTGGACAGCCCCGAACAGTACGCGGGGGGCTCGGCAGGAGGGCCGCTCATTACGTTTCCCTCGGCGCTGGCCTCAACTTACGCGAGCGAGTTGAACGTAGGCAGCAATACGTTTGGCGTGCCGAATGTGGCTCCCGACGTTATCGCCAAATTGGCGCTCGATCCTTCCAGCCGATTCCACTTTGAGGTCGGCGGCGTGGAGCGCAACTTCAAACTGTGGAACCCCCTGAACCACCAAACGTATTCGGCGACGGGGGGCGGCGCGTTTGCCAACCTGAATTTCCAGGTGTTTAAAGGGATGCGATTCTTGACGAATAATTTCTGGAGCGATGGCGGCGGGCGATACATCTTCGGCCAAGCACCGGACCTCATCGCCAGGGCTAATGGCAGTCCTTCGCTGATTCACTCCGGCTCCACGGTGACCGGCCTGGAATATACGCACGGCAACAGCTTGCTGTTCGGCTACTACGGCGGAATTTACGTGGCGCGAAACACCGCCATAGATGCGAACGGCAAGCTGATCGGTTACGGCTACGCGGGGTCGCCCTCCAGCCAAAACCGCGCCATCCAGGAAGCTACGGTGGGCCTCAACCAGACGCTTTGGAAAAGCGCGCGCTACGGGGCGCTGAACTTCATCAGCCAGTACTCGTATCTGACGCGCAATCCCTGGTATGTGGCCCCGGGCAGCCCAAGAAACGCCAGCCTGAACTCGGTGTTTCTGGACCTTCGCTATACGTTGCCGGGTTCGGCCCCGACCTTGGGTAAATAAGTGGGCTACCCAGTGCTGATTTTTGAGCAAATCTTCACCCCTTGGACGGCCGGCCCATCCCCCGGCCGGCCAACCCCGAAGCGACGGAGCTTCCGGCGGGGGATCGGCGCCGGTCGGCAAGCTCTAACGTTCGCGTCACGCAGTTGTAACGAAATTGTAACAATCGAATTTCAAAATAAAGGAGGATATTTTTGTGAAAAGACTGAAGTCTATTACGGTCGGGGTACTCACAGCCGTTATCGCCGTCTTGGCGGTGGCGGGGAAGGGGGCGATGTCATCGGCCAGCCCGCTGCCAACGCCGCCTGCCGACATCAATATCTTGGAAACCGGGTCCAGCCTGCTCTATCCGCTTTTTCAACTCTGGATTCCGTATTACACCAAAGCCAACCCCGGGGTGAGAATCACGCCGCAATCCACCGGCAGCGGCACAGGGATTGCTCAGGCGGTCGCCGGCATCGTTCAGATCGGAGCTTCCGACGCTTATATGAGCGACGTGCTGGTGCGGCAACACCCGCTGCTGAACATTCCGCTCTGCATCTCGATGCAAATGGTGAACTACAATTTGCCGGGCCTCAATCGCCAGCATCTGAAGCTGAGTGGGCCGGTGCTGGCGGGCATCTACCAAGGCCAGATTCGCTATTGGGATGATGCCGCCATCAAAGGGCTGAATCCGGGCGTGGCCTTGCCGCATCACCTCATCATTCCCGTGCATCGGACCGACGGTAGTGGCGACACGTTCATTTTTACGCAGTACCTCTCCTTCAGCACGCCTGCTTGGGCCAATAGCGTCAGCTACGGGACCACCGTCAGTTGGCCGCCAGTTTCCGGAGGCCTCGGCGCCGAAGGCAACCCCGGCATGGTGACGGCGATTCAGGACAATCCTTATTCGATCGCCTACATCGGCACCAGCTTCGAAAACGCTATTGAAAAGGCCGGGCTCGGCCTCGCCTTGCTGAAGAATCGCAACGGCAATTTTGTGTTGCCTTCCGCTAAGACCGCGGAAGCGGCCGCCGCTCAGATGGTGCCCAAGACACCGCCCGACGAGCGCATCAGCCTGATTTTCGCGCCCGGAGCCGATTCCTATCCCATCATCAATTACGAATACGCCTTGGTGAGCCGGCAGCAACCCTCGGCCGAGATGGCGGCAGCGTTGCGCAAGTTCTTCACGTGGGCCATTAGCCCGCGCGGGGGCAATGCGCCGCACTTTATGAAGGCCGTCCATTTTGTTCCGCTTCCGGCCCCGGTTGTCAAACTGAGCGCAGCGCAGATTGCGCAGATTCATTAAGGGGGCACGACAACCCTTCAGGTGTTTTAGGCTTGCGGGGGACCGTTTCGAACCGCCGCGAGCCGACACAAGAAGGGAAGAAGAAGGTTGAGATTCGGCGCGAGCCTTGAGGGGCGCGCGCCGAGCTTGTTCAGAGGGAAAAGATGAACTTCCGCCGATTCACGGCACTCGTGGGAAGCATCGTCGGCGTCGCGCTCATCGTGATGGTGGCTTTTCTGGGCATCTACGCCTGGCCGGCGATTCGGTTCAATGGCTGGCATTTTCTGACCCAAAATAACTGGAATTTAGGAAATCTTTATGCCAATCCCATAACGATCCGCGGCCAGCAAATTCTGCCGGCGGCTCACTACGGCATTCTATTTCTGATTGCCGGCACCTTGTTGAGCACGGCTATCGCAATTTCCCTGGCGGTTCCGGTCGGCGTGGGGGCGGCGATTTTCCTGGCGGAAGGCACACCGCCCATGCTGCGCTCATGGGTTTCCTTGTTCGTCGAGCTTTTGGCGGCGATTCCGAGCGTGGTGTACGGTCTTTGGGGTTACGTGGTGGTGATTCCGTTTCTTTCCCATCGTGTCTATCCGTGGATGGCGAAATATCTCGGGTTCATCCCTTTCTTGGGAGGCCACACCGGGAGCGGCTACGGCCTGTTAACCTGCGGCCTGGTGCTGACGTTGATGATTGTGCCGCTCATCACGGCGACCCTGCGCGACGCCTTGGTAAGCCAGGGAGCCAGCCGACGCGAGGCCGCTGTGGCGCTCGGCGCCAGCCGCTTTGAGACGGTTTGGACCGTCCTGTTGCCGGAGGTGCGACGGGTGTTGATCGGCTCGAGCATCCTCGCCACTGGCCGTGCCCTGGGCGAGACGATGGCCGTGCTGATGATCAGCGGCAATGCCGTCAACTATTTGCCGCACAACATCTATGCTCCCATTTCGACCATGGCGTCTTTCATCGTCTCGCAATTGGATAGCGCCTTGACGGATCCGACGGGCATGGCCGTGCGCGCCCTCGCCGAGGTGGCGCTGGCGCTCTGCCTGATTTCCATTTTGGTCAACGGGCTGGCGCGTGTGCTGCTCTATTATCAAGATCGTCACAGCGCAGGGGTGTAGTTATGGCCACGACCGCGACGGAGATTTGCGCTCCTGATCGGCGCGCGCGGCGCGGTTCCTTGCTCCGACGGCGCTTGTTTGATTTAGTCGGTTGGGGCTCGAGCGCGCTGGCGTTGCTGCTGCTGGGCGGCGCGATGCTGTGGATTCTAGGGGTCGTTTTCCTGCGCGGCTTAAGCGCCCTCTCGCCAACTATCCTCACGCACGTCACGGAGGGCTACGGCGGCGGACTTTTGAACGCCATCGAAGGGACGGCGGTGCTTGCATTAGGCGGCGTGTTGTTGGCCGCCGTACCCGGGCTAGCAGCCGGCATTTACCTGGCGGAATTTGACGCCGGACGGCTGGCTCCTTTCATCCGCTTTTTGGCCGACGTGCTGGTGGGGGTGCCTTCCATCGTGATTGGGTATTTCGGCTACGTCACGCTGGTGGTGGATTTGGGATGGAAATTTTCGGTGGCCGCGGGCAGCCTCGCGCTCGCCATCATCTCGCTTCCTTATATTTGTCGCACCACGGAGATGGCGCTTCGCCAAGTGCCGCGAGCTTTGCGCGAGTCCGCCTACGCCCTGGGCGCCGGCGACGCCCGCGTGGTGCTGGGCATTTGCTTGCCGGCGGCGCTGCCGGGCATCTTGACGGGCATTTTGCTGGCCCTGGCCATTTCCGTGGGCGAGACGGCTCCTCTGCTCTATACGGCGGGTTGGTCGAACTATCTTTGGACCGGCCACTTGACCAATGAACCGATCGGCTACTTGACGTACGCGATTTGGGCATTTATTACCGAGCCTTTCTCGAGCGCCCATGCGCTCGCGTACGCGGCGGCGCTGTTGGTCACGCTTTTTGTGCTGATCATCAGCATCCTCTCGCGGACGATTTTGGAGGGTTGGCGAAGGCGCTCCCCGTGGGAAAGGCCGGCGCTGTGAACGACCTCGGAGGCGACGGCGCCGCGGCCGGCTTGCACTGCGAGTTCGGAGAATTCGAGAAAGCCTTTCCTCCCGTGGTAGGATGAACGGCGCGGCTGGGCAAAGCGCCAACGCCCGGCGGAGAAGGCGGGCCCGAGGGAGCAACCTATGGTGAAGGCAGTCAGCGAAGACACGCCCCGCTCGGCGCAGGATTCCATGAAAGAGGAGGATCCCGCGGCCGGTCGGGGCCCGATGCCCAAGCTGAGCGTCCGGGGCTTGAACTTCTATTACGGTCCGCGCCAGGTTCTGTTTGACGTGACCGTGGCCATCCAGGAGAAGAGGATTACGGCGTTAATCGGCCCTTCAGGGTGCGGCAAATCCACCTTCTTAAGAACGCTGAACCGCATGTTTGAAACGATGAGCCACACGCGGGCGGAGGGCGAGGTGCTCCTGGACGGCGAAGACATTTTTAAGATGGATGTGGTTCGGCTGCGGCGCCGCGTGGGCATGGTCTTTCAGAAATCGAATCCCTTCGCCAAGTCTATTTTTGATAACGTCGCCTACGGACCGCGCGTCAATCGCTTGGCGCGGCGGCGGAATGAACTTCAAGAACTGGTCGAGCAGAGCTTGCGGCGGGCGGCGCTTTGGGATGAAGTCAAAGACCATTTGCACAAATCGGCTTACTCCCTCTCGGGCGGCCAGCAGCAGCGGCTCTGCATCGCGCGCGCCCTGGCGGTAGGGCCGGAGGTTCTGTTGCTGGATGAGCCGTGTTCGGCGCTCGACCCGATTGCCACGGCCAAAATCGAAGAACTGCTCTTTAACCTCAAAGAAATTTGCACCATCGTGATTGTGACGCATAATATGCAGCAGGCGGCGCGGATTTCCGACGACACGGGCTTTTTCCTGATGGGAA
>JAKASC010000244.1 GCA_021828245.1 Acidobacteriota bacterium | reverse complement strand
CGGCGCCGCAGTTTTGTATAGGCTGCCATCTGTTTCTAGCCATTGTCAGTTCGGCCTCAGTTCCGAACAAAGATAAAATAAACCACGGCGCCGCGAATTTTGTCAACACTAAAAATTTTCGTCCAATGCACGGAAACAACCGCGGTCCTGCCCGTCGGCGGAATTCGTCGCCCCGCTCGCAGCGCGCTCAATCCATCAACATGCCGCCGTTGACCTCGATGGTTTCGCCGGTGATGTAGCTGGCGGCGGGGGAGGCGAGGAACACGACGACCTCGGCGACCTCTTCCGAGGTGCCGGCGCGGCCGAGCGGTGTTGAGGCAATGAATTTTTGGAAAACTTCGGGCGGCGAGTAACGCTCGTGATAGGGAGTTTGGATGACGCCCGGCGCGACGCCGTTGACGCGAATGTTGTAGGGCGCGAGTTCCTTGGCCAAGCCCTTCGTATAGGTCAGCAATCCGCCTTTCGCCGCGGCATAAGCGGCGGCGCCAAGCCCCCCGCCATTGCGCCCCGCGATGGAGGTCATATTGATGATGCAGCCGTTCTTGCGCGCGGCCATTTCCTGCCACACCGCCTTGACGCAGAGGAACGCACTTTTCAGGTTCAAGGCCATCACCTGATCCCAATATTCTTCCGTCATGTCGGCAAGCGTGCGGCGGGACAAGAGGTCTCCAGCATTGTTCACCAAAATATCAATGCGGCCCCATACGCGCCGAACTTCTTGCATCATTGCTTCGACTTCCGCGGCACGGGTGACGTCGGCGCGGACGACGAGGGCCTCGCCGCCCGCTTCACGAATTGAGGCCGCGGTTGTTTCCGCGCCCACCTGATGCTTGCAATAGTTCACCGCCACTCGAGATCCCGCGCGAGCCAAAGCCTTGGCGCAGGCGCTCCCAATGCCGCTCGATGCGCCGGTAACCACCGCAATCTGTCCCTTAAGTACCATGTTGGCCTCCAAAGAGAATTCCTTTCAAACATCCGTCCCGGACCGGTGCTTTGCGCCGCCTTCAGCCGCGGCAGCCGTGCCGGTCGCGCTCCGCCAGCATGGCGGATGCGGGCTGGCCGAGACATTTTTACTCTTTCTCGCCGGCCGCTCGACGCGCCGGCGCGTTTGTACCTTGCAGATTTCTCTGGCAACCTTAGCGAGTTTCTGGTAATCAATTCTATTTGCTTCTGGACCTTTGGTTTGTCGGCGCCTCATGCCGGCTGAAACTCCGGGTTCAAACTTCGGCAAGGAAGACTCACTCATGATTGAAGTTGAAGGGCTCACCAAACGCTACGGCCCCGCGGTCGCCGTTTCGGATATTAGCTTCCAAGTCGAGCGCGGTGAAATTCTGGGTTTCCTCGGTCCGAACGGCGCCGGCAAGACGACGACGATGCGCGTCATCACGGGTTTTCTGACGCCCACGGCAGGAACGGTTCGTGTGGCGGGCGTGGACGTGGCGGAAAAGCCTCTCGAAGCCAAGCGGCACTTAGGCTACCTTCCTGAAAACCCTCCCGTCTATCCCGACATGAGAGTTCGAGAATACCTGACCTTTGTGGCGCGGATCAAGGGTGTGCCTCGCAACGACATCAAGCGGCGCGTGGATGAAGTGGCGGAAAAATGCTCGATCGCCGACGTCCAAAAAAAGCAAATCGGCAAACTCTCCAAAGGTTATCGCCAGCGGGTGGGGCTGGCGCAGGCGCTGATTCACGACCCGGACGTTTTGGTGCTCGATGAGCCGACAGCGGGCCTCGATCCCAAGCAAATCATCGAGACGCGCGACCTGATTCGCGGCCTCGCCGGCCGGCACACGATTATCTTGAGCACGCATATTCTGCCGGAAGTCTCCAAGACCTGCCAGCGCGTGCTCGTCATCAATCAAGGCCAAGTGGTGGCGGAGGGGACGCCGGAGGAATTGACTCGAAGATTGCAGGGTTACGAAACGGTGCTGATTACGGCGGAGGGGCCGGCGCCGGAAATCATGGATCGCTTGCAGCGGGTGAGTGGAGTGAACTTGGTGGAACCCCGCGAGGCGGCCGATACCCGCGTCACCTTTGAAGTTCACGCGGAGAAAGGGCAAGACGTACGGGCCGAACTGGCGCGCGCCGTGGTCGAATCGGGATGGAAGCTGTTGGAGCTGAAAACCAGCGGCCTGAGTCTGGAAGATATCTTCCTGAAGCTGACCACCAAAGATTTGGGCGAGGAAGCGGCGGCGAATCCCGTGCCCCCCGCCTCCTGATTGGCGGTCCCGCGAGGCCGCCCCCGACGGCGGCGAGAAAGGAGGAAAATTTATGAGAAACACCCTGGCCATCGCCGGCAAGGAAGTGCGGGCCTATTTTCATTCGCCCATTGCCTATTTGGTGATGGCCTTTTATACGGTGCTTTGCGGTTTCTTTTTTTACAGCTTCGTTGCTACCTACCAGATGGAGAGTTTCCGCATGGCGGCGATGGGGGGTATGGGCGCGCCGCCCATGAATCTGAATCAATATATTATTCGCCCATTGTTCGAAGGGGTGCTGAGCGTCATTCTTCTGCTGCTGATTCCTCTCATTACCATGCGCCTTTACGCGGAGGAGAAGCGCGCCGGCACGATGGAGCTGCTGGTGACCTCACCGGTCACTGACGGGCAGATTATTATCGGAAAGTACCTGGGCGCGATGGCGCTGTTTGCGATTTTGGTGCTGCTGACCTTCCTCTACATTGGCACGCTATTTATCTATGGCAATCCGAGCTTCAAGCCGCTGCTGGCCACGGCGCTCGGTTATTTTCTTTTTGGCGGGGCGCTGATGTCCCTCGGAATGTGGATTTCGACCTTCACCAAAAATCAAATTATCGCCGCCGGCGTTTCTTTTGCCGTGCTGCTTCTGCTTTATGTGCTGGATTGGGTCTCCACCTATTCCTTCAGCACGGTGGGAAGGGTTCTGGCCTATATCGGCGCGACCACGCATTTTGATAACTTTGCCAAAGGGGTCATTGATTTGAGCGACGTGGTGTATTACGTCTCGGTCATCGTCCTCGGCTTGTTTTTGACGGCTCGCTCCGTTGAGGCGCTGA
>JAKASC010000018.1 GCA_021828245.1 Acidobacteriota bacterium | reverse complement strand
TCTTGTCCGGCAAAGCGTCCAGAGGAATGTGCAGCATGGACCAGAGACCCGCAAAAATCAGCAATGCCGTACCTGTAAAAACCAAAAAGCGATTGCGCGCGCACCAGTCAATCCAGCGAGGAATCATTTACATACCTCCGGGCGCGGTGAGGGTCAATTGCTTGGCGGCAAGGGTCTCCCCGCCCTTTATCGCGACGATGCTGACCTGCCAGGTGCCGCCGCTCGTCAGCGTGCCGTTCCCTTCGTAGATTCCTCCGCCTTTGTCGGCGAGCGGCACCACCACGCGCATCGCGGCCATGCCCATGGCGGGCATGGCCGGCATGAACAGCGTCAGGGTGACTTGGGCGCCGTCAATCGGTTTGCCGTCCGAGGACGTCAATTTGACGCGAAACAGGTTGCTTCCCTTTTGAGGCGGCGAGGGAGTTGTGGTGAGTTCAATGGAGGCCCGTGCCCGCGCGGCGTTCATCGCGGCGGCGGCGCCCGCTCCGGGCGGTGGCGGCATGAACGAGCCGAGGGCGGCCTGAAGCTGGCTTTCCGAATCAATCAGGAAGTTGGCCGACGTCACGATGCGCTCGCCCGGCTTGAGCCCCTTCAGCACGATGTACTCGTTGCCCGCCTGCGGCCCCAACTCAACGTTTCTTGGCTCCAAATACCCGCCGCCGCGATCAATGAAGACGATATTGTGCGTGCCCGTCTGGAACACCCCCGAAGCCGGAATGACCAGATGCCGACCCAGCGGAATGCGCATCATGACGTTGACGAACATGCCTGGCATGAGCTTCAGATCAGGATTTGGGAAGACCAGCCGCACTTTTACGGTGCGGGTAGCTTCATCCACCGCCGGCCAAATGTAGTCCACGCGGCCGTAAAACGTGCGGCCGGGATAAGCATCCACGGTGACGCTGGCCGGATCGCCCCTTCTCACCTGCCCGATTTGGTTTTGAAAAACGTGAGCATAAACCCATACGGTAGAAAGATTGGCGATGGCATAAAGCCGCGTTTCCGGCCGCACGTACATTTGCGGCAAGGCGTTGCGTTCCGTAATGAAGCCGGAAACCGGAGCGTCAATTTCAAGCGCACGCAGCACCTTGCCTGTGGTTTCAAGTCGCTGAATCTCGCGCGTTGGAATTTGCCACTGCTTCAGCCGTTCAACGGCCGCAGTGAAGAGCGACGTGGCTCCGGAAGCCACGCCCGGCACGCTGCTCGTGGTCAGCAGACTTTGGTTCTGTCGGGCAATCAAATATTCCTGCTCGGCCGTTACCAGCTCGGGGCTGTAGATGGTCAATAGAGGTTGCCCTTGACGGATGTACTGGTAGGTGTAATTCGCAAAGACGTGCTGGATCCAACCCGCGAAGCGGAGCTGGATGTAAGAGAGGAGCTGCTCGTCCACATCCACGTTGCCGGCCGTGCGAATCGTATTGAAAACCGGCTTAAATTGCACCGTTCCAACCTTCACGCCGATGCGCTGCAAACGCTGCGGCGAAAGTTCGACCGCGGCCAGAGGCGCCTGCGCGGGAGGAGGTGTTGCCGATGGGCTGCCGCTCTGGCGGGCCGTAGCCGGTGTTGCCGGAGCTTGAACGGCTTGGGATGACCTCGCTCGACGGCGAAGCCACGGAGAGCGCCAGGCCACGAACGCGAGGGCTGTAGCGAGGCCGACGGCGATGGCTAAGGTGGTCACGAAGGCAGTTCGGTAATCTTTCATGGTGCGGCTCCTCCTTTGGGTTCCTCGATGGCCGCGCGGGGCCGGACAGCTTGCCCTGGCGGCCAAGCGAGTCCGGCTGGCTAGGGCAGCTTGATTCCGGTGAGCTGCTCGATTTTGGCTATCGCGGTCTCGTGATGGGCCAGTGTCTGCCAATACTCCAGGTTCAGATTCAGCACCTCAAGGAATGACGACAGCAGCGATTGAAAATCCTCCTGGCCTGTTTGATAAGCCGCCAAGCCGGCCTCGAAGCTTGCTTGCGCTTGCGGAATCAGCCCTTGACGATAAATCGTGATGGTCTTGGCCGCGGCATCCGCAGCCAGATACCGCTGCTCAACCTCCGAGTAAGCCTGTTGGGTGGCCGCCTCGTAGTCGCGCTGTGAGCGGCGAAGGTCTTCGGCAGCTTCGGCCAATTCGGCCTGCTGGCGGCGCGTGCGATGGATCGGGAGCTTGACGCCGAACGTCACCATGTAGTAGTCGGGGAACGGCGCGCCCGTGTGCTGCCACATGTATTGGAGGTTGAAGTCGGGATAGAAATCCTTCCGCGCCAGTTCCACGTTCAGGCTTTGGCGCCGCACCAAGTCCTGCTCGAGGGCAATGGTCGGATTGCCCGCGCGGATACGAGCGAGCAACTGGCCGGTGGTGAAAGGCAATGCCGTTTCCTTCAGCGGCTCGGGCGCGATGTCGGGTGATTCGGGCGGACGGTTGAGAAGCTGCTTGATTTCGGCTTCAAGCTGCCCCATGCGTTTATGGTGGTGAACGATCATGCGGAGCAATTGGGTACGCTCAAGCTGCGCCTTGAGGACGTCCGCCTGGTTGCCCTCGCCGACGCGATACCGGGCCTCAGCGATCTTTTCAATCTGGTCGAGGAGCTTTCCGTCGCGACGAAGAATGCCGAGCGTTTTTGCGTAGTACGCCAGCTTGTAATAATCCTCTTCCAGTTTCTCGACGACCGCGCGACGAATGGCCCTCATCTGTTCAGCGTAAGCGGCCGCCTGGCGTCGAGCAGCTTCGCCACGCAGGCGCAGTTTGCCGGGGAAGGGCAGGTTTTGCGAGACACCGAATCCGATATAAGCGAAACTGCTGCTGGAAAACCCGGCGAAGGGTCGTGGACTACCCACCGAAAATTGCTGCACGGTGAAGCGCGGGTCCGGAAGCGTGGATACTTGAGAGGGAACTTGCTCGGCTGCTTGCCAGGCGCGGCGCGCCGCGAGAATGCGAGGGTTGTTTTGCTCGGCTTCGCGCACCAACTGCGGGAGCGGCGTGGGGGGAACGGACGGCATCCGGGCGTGGAACCAAGAACTCGAAGTCCCCGGCGCTTTCTGTTGTGATGGAGCCGGCGTCACAGCGGCCATGAGAAGGAACCCAAGCGTCCCAACGACCAATGAAAGGCGTTGGAGATGGCGTAACACGATCGGTAACCGACGGTGGCGCGAACTCATCGTTGTGTCCCTCCTTGAAGGCTCAGCCCGCGGAGACGGCGAGCGTAAACCAAGCTCCAGAGCCGATCAAAAAGCTGCTCCGACATGGGCTGTTTGAGTTCAAAGTTGAAGATTTCGCGGTAGCCGCCGACGCGGAAATGGTAGGGGTCGGGCCGAGCGATGGTTTCAATGTCCGCCCATCGCCAGCTTCGCGCCCCACGGCCGCTCGCGGTCAGGTAATCTATGCCGGTGGAGCGGAAACGCAGAACGCCGTTCGTTCCGCCTCCGCGCGTGGGATGGCGCGCCGCGAGCGAGGCAAAGGCGGGCGCATGAGGGTTGGGCACGCCATTTTCACTCGGCTTTCCCACTTGGCGCGCGAGTTGAGCGGCTACCTGCGGCGGAATGGCCGTTCGCATATCGAAATGGAAACTTCGCGTGCCCGGCAAGTGCCACTTCCGGTTTTCGTAGCCGACCAAAACCAAGTGGCGCGGGCAAAGATCAAAGGTTCTGATATCTTGAAAGGACCAAGATAGTGCGGGCCCCTCAGCCGGCTGGAACCCCACGCCCTTCGCCCCAATCCGCAACGTGCCGCGCGCCTTTCGCAACCCGTGATGCCAGACGGCCACCGATTGCCAACGGACCACGGACCGGCGGCGCGAAAATCCCGCCGCCCTCAGACAGCTGAGCGGCAACAAAGACAAGGCTGCATAGAGCACCGTTCCTGACGCTTTCATGATTTCCTCCTGGGCCAAACTCACTTCACACGTGGAGAGGTGCGCAGGCTGTGCGCAGGGTCACACCTCCGCCTTGCATTACGTAGCCGAACTCTCGGGGTGCGAACGCGGAAACTAAATCAGCAGGATGGAGTTGAGGAGATAAATCGGAGGGGGTGAAGAACCGTTGGACAGCGGATGCTGCAGTAACGCGGCGCGGGCGCGAACTGAACGGCCTTGCGCCCCGGCCTGCTCGAGCCGCGAAACCACCCACCGCACCGGCGCAACCTTATAAGGCGCTGCGGCTGCAAGCGAAGGCAACTCGGCGGCGCCGATCCGGCAGCAACTGGAAGGCCCGGAGCTGCAAGGCATATTGGCGCCGCGGCAGCAGGCGTTTCGGCGAGAGACGGCGCCTTGAAACCCGCATACCGCGGCGAGCAGTTGGCAAGCCACCACCGCGATCGCTATCTCTTTGCGCATTCGCTGCACCTGGGCAGGTACGATGTCAGCCGATTCTGCGAGCTCCACGTGTTGGTACGTAGATTCGCTTGACCCACCGACCAACCGGCATATTATAATAAACAGCGGATCCTTTCGCAAGGTGTGGGTTCGCGGCACCAGAGGCGCGTGAGCAAACCAAAGCCGGCCGCCGCAGGCGATAGCGGATGAAGATTGAGACGATTGCGACCGCCATCATTTTCTTCGGGGTCGGTTTCATGGCCGGATATATTTACAAGACCGAGCGGTCGCAAGTTGCTGCGGCGAGTGCGCCAATGGCGACGGCCGCTCCCTCTACCAATGCCGCGGCCGGCTCGGCTGCGGCGCTGCCTCCGGGTCACCCGCCTCTTGCCGAAGCGGCAGTGATTGATACTTTGCAGCAGCAGGCCGCCGCCAACCCCACCAACCCTGCGATTCCTCTCAAGCTCGCCAACTACTGCTATAATAAGCATCTCTACGAATTGGCCATCAAGTGGTACCGAAAGACGCTCGAGCTCGATCCGAAGAATGTCAATGCTCGGACGGATCTGGGGACGGCGCTTTTTTACTCTGGGCGGCCGACGGATGCCATTCGAGAATATCAAAAGGCGCTGAGCATTGACCCGAACCATGAACCAACCTTGTTCAACTTGATTATCGTGAACGCTGAAGGAACGCACAATCTGCGGGAGGCTCAGCATTACTGGGAAATCCTCCATCGCCGTAATCCCAACTACCCTGGGCTCAGGCGGTTGCAGCAGGAATTGGCGCAGATGTCCCGGGCCTAGAGGCATCCTGGCGCGCGCCGCCGTCGTCATAGAATTGTGATTGATCTTCTATCCTCTATTCTGGATGCGATTGTCGCCCTCACGCTGCTTTGGGCGATTTTTCGAGCATTGAGGAACTTGTTCGGCGGCCCGGCCCGAACCTTTGTGGGCTCCAAAAGCCACGGCAAGCCGGGGCCACGCGCCGCGCAGGGCCAGATGGTCCGTGACCCCGTCTGCGGAATGTTTGTCTCCACAGAACTCTCTCACCGTCTGGTCGAGGACGGAAAGACGCTCCACTTCTGCTCCGAAAAATGCCGCGAAACCTATCAGAAAAATGCCGTGAAGGCCTGAGCGAAATGGATATTGACAATCGCCGTCGCAAACTTATAATCATCCCCCGGTTGATGAAATACCGCGATTCGCTAGCCAGAAAATGAACCACACCAACCATCCGCCGCCGGTGGTGCTGAGCATAGCCGGCTTCGATCCTTCGGGGGGCGCGGGTATCGCCGCCGACCTCAAAACCTTTGCCGCGCACAACTGTTACGGCGAGGCCGTCGTCACGGCGCTGACCGTGCAGAACACGCGCGGCGCGAGCAAAATCCAGCCGGTGGATTATGCTGTGCTGAAAGAGAGCCTGCGCGCGCTGTTTGAAGACGCGAACATTAAGGCGATCAAAATCGGCATGCTGGCCAACCGCGCCAACGTGGAAGCGGTGCGCGAAATCCTGGAAGCCAATGCCAGCCTGCCGGCGGTGCTCGACCCGGTTATCCGGTCGGCGACCGGCACGGAGCTGCTGGACTCGGAAGGCATCGAGGCGCTGCGGAGTTCACTGCTGAGCCTGGTCACGGTGGTAACGCCGAATCTGGCGGAAGCGGCGGCGCTGACCGGATTGAAAGTCGAAAACGTGGACGGTATGAAGGCGGCGGCGGTGAAATTGATTGAACTCGGAGCCAAGGGCGTCGTGGTGACGGGCGGACACCTGGAAAAGGCGACGGACGTTTACCTGACGGCGACGGAGGGAGAAACGTTTGTCGCCGACCGCGTCAAGCCCGATAACACCCACGGCACGGGTTGCACGTTTTCTTCCGCCATCGCCGCCAACCTGGCGCTGGGCCGCAATTTGCACGACGCCGTCATGCTGGCCAAGGCTTATGTCACCGAGGCCATCCGCAAAGCTTACGCCGTCGGGCCGGGTCGTGTGCCGCTCAATCACCTTTACCGCATGCAACAACCCCAGCGGGCCATCGAGCACGCGCCCGCGGTTTCCGAAACCGTTTCCTGACCCTGGAATTTTCCGTTTTCTGAAGGACGAAACGGCCGCTTTCGGACGTGAAGCGAGGCTTAGGCTTACACAAACGGCGGGTAACCCCACACAACGGTAATCACCACATAACAACAAATATGTTATGCATAGCAGGTTGGTTCATAGTAGATCAACGGCCCAAGCGAACGAGAGCTGCGGCCTGAGCAGGTGCCGTTCAGCGGTTTTTCCACACCGGCTTGCGCTTTTCGATGAGCGCGCGCAAACCTTCCTGTGAATCCTCAAGTTCAAAGAGCTGATTGAGGTAAATGTCCTGCGAACGCTTGAGGGCCTCGTCAAACGGCCGCCAGGTTCCCTCGAAGACGACGCGCTTCAAAAGCTGCAACACCGGGCTGCTCTGCTCGGAGATCTTTTTGACCAGAGCCTCCACGGTTGCTTGGAGATTCTCGCGGGAGACGACACGGTTGACCAACCCCATAGCGAGCGCTTGGGCCGGATTGATGGAGTCGCCGGTCAAGAGGATTTCCATGGCGCGTTTGGGGCCGATCACACGTGGGTAAACCACGGCTCCCATGGGCGGGAAGACGCCCAGCTTGATTTCCGGCTGGCGGAACTGCGCCCGCTCGGTAGCGATGACAAGGTCGCAGAAGGCGGCCAGTTCGCTGCCCGCCCCGGAAGCAATGCCGTCCACGATAGCCATCACGGGCTTGGAAATCTCGTTCATGGCGTGGAAGACGTTGTGGAAGGCGTCCATCATCTGAAAGACGAGTTGGTTGGTGTAACCCTCCGCGCCGACGCCCAGGGAGAAGTAGCCGTCGCACTCGGGCGAAGCATCCAGCAGCATCAGGCGAATGTCATCACGTGCATTCAAACTTTCGATGGCATGGGACATCTCACGGAGCATTTCAATGTTCATAATGTTTTGCTTGGGGCGGTTCATGGTGAGATGAGCGACAATCCCCGAATCATCCCATCGAATGTACTTATATTCTTTCTTTTGCTCCGCTGCGTCCGACCCCGCTTCACCCGTCAATTCTTGAGGATCGTGGTCATCGGCCATATTTCCCTCCAAACGATATGATGTGGGCCGCAACGTCCGCGCGCTTTGCCCCGCCAGACAGGTTCTCAGTTTACTACGATGCCGCGGCTGCGGGTAGTGGAACTCCGTCTGTGGGAGCGCATAAGGCTGCGCTCAGAAGTCTGAGCTGGCAGCGATTTCCCGTAACGAATGACATTGCCCGGGGCGTACGCTATGATGGTGAAAATGAGGAGGTTCCATGAAGCGCGCACTCATGCTATGCGGTGTCTTGGCCGTGGCGGCGTCAGCCGTTCTGGGAGCTGAGCCAAGCCGACTAATTTACAATCCGAGGGCGGACGCTCGCGAACTCATCCGGTCTGCAGTTGCCAAAGCCGCACGCGACGGGAAGAATGTGGTGCTGATTTTTGGCGCCAACTGGTGACCGGACTGTCATGCGCTGGACGCGCAGATGCGAAAGCCGGAGTTGGCCCGTCTGATTGCCCACAACTTCGTGGTGGTCAACATTGATGTGGGCCGCTTTGACAAGAACGTCAAGCTGGCGGCCCAGTACGGCGTTCCCATTCGACGCGGCATCCCCGCACTGGCCATTCTTAACCCCCGCGGCAGGCTGCTTTACGCGATGAGCCAAGGGCAATTTGCCAACGCGCACACGATGGACTACGCAGCCTTCCTCAAATTTTTCCGTCAATGGGAACCTCGACGGTGATGGCATGGCGTAACGACTCCCCGGTGAGCCTCCCGTCGTAAGCACCTTCGGCCCAACGGGGGTGGGGTGAGGAATTGTTCGACAACGCTTGATGCGCGGCGAGGTTGTCCGAAGCTCAGCCAATTTTCCGCCTTGTTACCAATCGCGGCAAGGCGCTTGGGGCGCGGGGCGAAAGCTCTCGTTATTATCCTGCCACCACTTGTTCCAACGGGCGATGGCTCGTGCTAGCTGGCTGGGCGAAGCTAACGGCGGCAAGGCAAAACCCTGGCCGGTGAGGCTCTGGAGAGCAAAATTGGCCACGGTGCGCACCTCTTCATCGGGGTCCTTCAACATGGCCAGCAGCGCCGGAATGACATTCCTGCTATTAAGATTCTTCAGGCCGAGAATGGCATTGGCTCGGTCGGCCGCGATCGGCGAGCGGAGGCGCTGAAACAGGGCCTCGTTGGCCCGCGGGTCGTGGAAGAATCCGAGAGCCGGCAAAATGTTTTGTTGAAGCGGCTCGGGTGCAGTGTGAAGCAAGCTGATCAGCGGGGGAACGAAACCGGCGTCGCCCTTCTCGGCGAGCAAGAGGATGGCATAGCTTCTCAAAGCCAACGTCTCATTTTTCGGCCCCGAGGCTGCGATGTGGCCCAGCGCGACATTTAAGATAGTTTGCCACGCGGACGGAGTTCCTAGCCTCGCCAGACCGTTAAGCGCCTGCTCAGGTACCCAGGGATATCGGGCAAACTCGCCGCTTAAGAGCCTTCGAAGCTGTGGCTCCAGGAACGAATGCGGCACCGCCGTGACGGCAACGACGGCCTCGGAGAACCTGGGGTTTCGGGGATTCTGAAGCTCATTTATAAGCGGCCGATACGCTGCTCTCAACTGCTCGGGCGTCCCCGGCTCGACTTTGAACGATAGATTCTCAACCGCTAAAGCGTAACCAATTGGAGGCCCTGAAAGGGTGCCGGGATGCGCCTTGACGGCGTAGAGCGGCAAGTGGCGCTCGGCGTGAACGCGATACAATCCCGGCGAGGCAATGGTTCCCCACTGATTTAGAACCCAAGGTTCAACGCTTGTTTGGCCGGGGGGGAGCGTGACCGAGCCATAGACGGCGCGGCCTTTCGCGCCTCCGCAAGGATGAGGGAGGGCCTCCGGCAGCCGATGTCCGTGCGCATCCGTCAACAAAAATCTGGGTTCGGACGCCAACATCGGATTCAACGCTCGCGTAGGCGTCCGATAGGGGAAGGCGAACGCTTCAGTGCCCGTATTCCGAATGATGAAGTCGCAAAGAACGGGTTCGCCGACCAAATAAACTCGCTTCTCGAGGCGAAAGTCGGTGGCATAACTCGGCGCGCCGAAGCTTGGGCGGAGGCACGCGAGGAACGCCATGAGTGCCACCACACTGCGTGACGTGAATGGATGACGGAGCGTCAAGTGGTTCATCCAAACCATCATACGGGAAGGTTCGCGGTGCCGTCCTGACAAAATTTCTGGCCGAGGGCGGCTGCATTTCCTGGGTGGAACCCCCCCGCTGAGAGGGAGCTTTCCTGTCTCGGCTTCTGCGGCCCCACTGACGGTTGATGCTTTCTGGTCAGCGGAGTTAGCATCAAAATGAAGAGGGTTAATGATGGCGACGAGGATTATGCGAACCCGACTCTGGGCCATCTTCTTGGGTCTCATCGTGTGCGTCCCAATGTCGGCGGCGGGCATTAAGCTGTACTTGAAAGATGGCACCTACCAACTGGTCAAGACGTTCAAGGTGGAAGGCAATCGGGTCCGCTATTACAGCCTGGAGCGCGGGGATTGGGAGGAAGTCCCTAAGTCGCTGGTTGACTTTTCAGCGACCCGGCGCGGTGAGGAGCAGGAGAAGGCTGCCGAACGGAGAATCCTGGAACAAGCTCGCCGCATCGAGCACCAGCGGTTTGACAGCATTCCCGCGACCGGCTACCAGATAAAACCTGGGATTGGCCTGCCCACCACCGAAGGTGTTTACCTATTTGATGGCACCGTGGTCTGGCCTCTGGTTCAATCCGCCGCCAAAGTTGAGCGGGACAGAAGGCGGCTGGCCTTATCGCTGGCCCTGCCGGCTCCTTTACTTAAAGACCGCACATGGGTGGTGCTGGAGGGCGCTAAGGCCTCGGTCCGGGTGGCAACTCGGCGACCCATTTTTTTTATCGAGGCCACGGATAACTGGGGGACCAAGGCTGTCCTGATTCCTCTGAAGATCCTTCACCATAATCGGCTGGTCGAGACCATTCAGACGGGCATTGGGGTGGGGAAATCCGGCGAACTCAGACGGACGATTCCTCTTGAGCAAACTCAGGTCGCTCCGGGCATCTATCGGCTAAAGCCAATCGAGCCGCTCCAGCCGGGCCAATATGCCATTGGTGAACTGATGCCAGGTGGAAAGCTTAACACTGACGTGTGGGATTTTGGCATTGCCGGCACGTCTCGATTGCCCTCAGCGAGCCGATGAGAACGCATGGCATCCGTCGGCGAAGACGGGGTCATTTCAATTTAGGTTCGGCCGTCGCGCCGCTTTGGTTGGCATGAAGGGCTTGCTTGGCCTGATACATGCGGCTGTCGGCCTCCGCCAAATCCTTTTCTGCGGCTTGCCCCGGAACGTGATGATAGAGGCCGAGACTGACGGAGATCGGAAACTCACCCACGCGGTTTTCGCGGTCCCATTCCGCGACTTTTTGGTGGATACGTTGCAGGACAATGTTGGCTCCCGTTTCTTCGGTCTCCGGTAAAATAATGACAAACTCATCGCCGCCGTAGCGGACGATATAATCGGAACCCCGGACGCAATATTTCAGAATGGTGGCAACTTGCGCCAGGACGTAGTCTCCCATCAGGTGACCGTAGCGATCGTTGATTCGCTTGAAATAATTCACGTCGCACATGATGAGCGCCAGCGCCCGCTGGTTGCGCTCGGCTCGCGCGATTTCACCTTGCAGCAGTTCGTATAGGAAATTTCGATTAAACACATTGGTTAAAGAATCCACCAGCCCAGCCGAGCGCTCCGTATGGTGGGCGAGCGTTTGCTCCAGATGGGCCAGGCGCAAGCCTCGGTTTTCGGTCTCTCGTCGCATAAAGTAAAGTGCGATGATGACCAGCACCATCATCAGCACGAAGAGCAACTGGGGCGGCACCATGATTTCAATCTCATTGGATTGCCAGAAGCTCTTCGGCGTGAGGAGCGAGGCCGCTCCCAGCACCAACACGATGGCTGCAAAGATCGTGATGATCCAAAGGTCCCGGTTCCGAGCGCCCACTTGCGAAAGCTCGATTTGTAAGCGGGCGTCGGGCCCAAGCTTTTCAAAGAGCTCCGTGTGCTGGTCAGGTTTGTTCTTTGTGCCGGACGGCATGGAAAGTTTGACTCACATTCAACAGGTCTAAGTTCTGCGCTTCCCCACAACAGGGGTGATTATACGCCGCTTTCCTCCGTCCAGGAAATTCAGAAAAGCTGGACCAACTTAGGGGATAATCTTCTCGCTAAGGCATTTGGCTTGCGTGAATAGAAGGAGATAATCCCGCCCACCCGCCTTCGAATCCGTTCCTGACATGTTGAATCCGCCGAAGGGGTGCCCGCCGACCAAAGCGCCCGTACACTTCCGGTTAAAATAGAGATTGCCCACGTGGAATTGCTCAGCGGCCTTTTCTATCTTCGCCCGATTTCGGGTATAGACGGCGCCCGTCAGCCCGTACTCGGTGTCATTCGCAATGTCCAGCGCTTGATCGAAGTTCGGCGCCTTGAGGACCGCCAACACAGGACCGAAGATTTCCTCTTGCGCAATCCGGGCTCGAGGTAAAACGTCGGCGATGACCGTGGGGGCGATAAAGAATCCCGGCCTCGGGAAGCGGTTCCCGCCCGTCAGGAGCCGTCCCTCGCGCCGACCGATCTCGACATATTCCATGATGGATCGTGCTGCCCGCTCATTGATCACCGGGCCCATCTCTGTTGCGGGATCGCTAGGGTCGCCCACTCGAAGCGTTTCCACCCGCTTCGTTAACCGGCTGAGAAACTCGTCGTACACGTTTTCCACGACAATGGCGCGGGAACATGCAGAGCATTTCTGCCCCTGAAATCCAAAGGCCGAGATGGTGACGCCTTCGACCGCCGCCTCGATGTCAGCCTCATCATCCACGATGATGGCATCCTTGCCGCCCATCTCCGCAATGACCCGCTTGATCCAAATCTGCCCGGGCACCGGCCGAGCTGCCAATTCATTGACCCACAATCCCACCTGTTTGGACCCGGTGAACGCCACAAAGCGTGTCCGAGGATGGGCCACCAAGTGGTCCCCGACTTTCGATCCCGGTCCGGGCAGGAAGTTCACAACACCCGCCGGCAATCCAGCTTGGCGGAGAGCCTGGAAGAACTGGTAGCCCACCGTCGGCGAATCGCTCGACGGCTTGAGAACAACAGTATTGCCGGCGACGATGGCCGCGGTGGTCATTCCGGCGAGGATAGCCAAGGGAAAGTTCCACGGAGGGACCACGATGCCCACGCCGAGCGGGATGTACTTCAGCACATTGCTTTCCCCTAAAACGGGGGTGAGCGGTTGCGGCCCGTCGAGCCGCAACATCTCACGGGCGTAGAACTCACAGAAGTCAATGGCCTCCGCCACGTCGGCGTCGGCTTCGGCCCAAGGTTTTCCGACTTCAAAAACCTCCCATGCCTCGAACTCGTACTTTCGCTCTCGGAGAATCTGGGCCGTCTTCAATAGCAAGGCCGCGCGGTCTTTGGCGGGCGTTCGGCTCCAGCTTTTGAAAGTCTCATCGGCTTGGCGAATTGCCTGAGCCGCCAGTTCGGGGGTGGTTCGGGGAAATCGTCCGACCACTTCTTGAGGATGGGCGGGATTGCAAGAATCAAATTTCTCCGCGGTCCGAATCTGCTCTCCGCCGATCACCGCAGGATATTCCCGTCCGAGTTCGGCGCGCACTCGCTCGATGGCATCTTGCATCTGCGAATGTTGGTGTTGATCACCGCTGAAGTTGCTCAACGGCTCGTTGTGGAATTCCGGGAGTTGCATCACAGGGCCTCCATCGGCTGCCATGAGACCATTATAACGAATTGGGTTTCCTATCTGTCGTCCCGTTAGCCTGGCCCCAGGAACCGTACCTTAACCTTCAAGTCTTTTAGCGAAAAACCGATATCAGGATTGATAGAAAGGCCAGCGCCCCGGAAAGCCCGGGGTCATGTCCGCGCGCGCAGGGGTCGTCACAGGGAGCGAATGCATGGCAGAACGATTCTCCGAACTCGCGGCTGTCGGCGCGGAAACCGCTGTCATGAGGCGCCGCAATAATGGAATGTCGGGAAGCTCACCGTGGGATCCAGCGGAGCAGACGTTGGTCCAGCTATTGGTCTTTACGATTCAGGGCCAAAGCTGCGCCGTGGCTCTCTCGAGCGTGATCAGGGTCTTGCGCGCGGTGGAAATCACTCCCCTGCCAAAGGCTCCGGAATCCTTTCTGGGGTTGATTAACGTCCGTGGCGAAGTGATCCCCGTACTCAGCCTGAGGAAACAATTTCGCTTCCCCGAGCGGCCGCTGGAGCTGGATGACCGCCTGATTCTTGCGCAGATGCGTCGGAGGCGGGTGGCGCTTCTTGCTGATGCCATTGTGGGCGTCGTCGCGCGTTCTGAGGCGGAAAGCGCCCCCGACGCTCTGCGCCTCGCCGCCGACACCACCTCGCTGATTCATCTCCTGCTGACGGATGTCGTTATGCCCGAATTCAGTGGGCGTGAGGTGGCCGAGCGGGTGAAGCCTCTCCATCCGGAAACCAAGGTTCTTTATATGTCCGGCTACACGGACAGCGCGATTGTGCATCATGGCGTCCTGGACCCCGATACAGCCTATTTGCAAAAGCCGTTCACGCCCGGTGCGCTGCTTCGCAAGGTCCGGGAGGTCTTGGCCAACTGAGCTTTGCCTACCCGGAGCGATTTTCACCCCTCGGCCTCGCCGCGCTCCGTTAAACTCTCAACATCCCCGGCGAAGGCGGAACTGCCTCCGCGCACCGTTTGAAAATTCCAGATTTGGTTCCGGATGTTTGTTGTAAACTGACGGGGCGGCCTCAGAGGCTGCAATGCCGGAGGAGGAAATCATGTCTCAAATTTCTCGTCGAGATTTTTTGAAGCAGGCAGCCGGGTCAGCAAGTATCGCCGGCCTTTGGTCGGCACAGGAGCTTCGCGCCAATCCGCTTGGCCTGCCGATTGGTTGCCAAACGTGGCCGGTCCGCAAGATGATCGCCCGGGATTTCCCGGGCACCATTAAGAAGCTGAAGGCGGCTGGTTTTCAAAGTATCGAGCTCTGTTCGCCGGTCGGTTACGCCGACCTGGGTTTTGGCGGTCTCGCCAAGTACTCGGGCGCCGAGCTTCGCCGCATGATTCACGATTTGGGCGTCGAATGCATCAGTTCGCATTTTTCTATCCAGGAGCTGCGCGAGAACCAGGAAGGCCGAATCGCCTGGGCCAAAGAGCTGGGGCTGACCCAGATGATTGTCCCCTCGCTCGAAGGGCCCGCGCATCCCACCATGGAGGACGTCAAGCGTGCGGCGGACGAATTCAATCGCATTGCGGAGCGCGCGGCCGAGGCTGGTATCCAGCAAGGTCTCCACAACGAGGGTTTCATTGACACCTCGGTGGACGGCCAGCGAACCTACGACATTTTGTTTCGCCTCCTCAATCCCCGCACCGTCAAATTTCAGTTCCAGATTTCCGCCATCGAATACGGCTTTGATCCCATCCATTATTTCACCACCTATCCCGGCCGCTTCATCTCCATGCATGTGCAAGGTTGGGATGCGAGAACCCGCAAGATTGTGGCCGTCGGTCAGGGCACACTGAATTGGAAGAAGATTTTTGCCGCCGCGAAAATCGGAGGCATCAAGAACTATTACGTGGAAATGCCTTTTCCCCTCATGAAGGCGAGTGTGCCTTATCTGCGCCGGCTGCAAGTGTGAAGAGGTCATAGCCTTGGAATCGAGCATCGAGACCATCGGCGTCATCATCAAACGATCGGCGCGGCGGACAGAAGAGGGAAGTCATCGAGTCAAGGAGGCGGGAATGACGGCGTGGAAGAAGGGTTGGGTGGCGATGGGGCTGGTGCTCGCGTGGGTGTCCGCAGCCGGAGCCCAGCAGCGCCCATTTTTTCTGAAAAATGGCGACCGCGTTGTCTTTTACGGCGACAGCATCACCGAACAGCGTTATTACACGGTTGCGGTCGAGACCTACGTTCGGACGCGCTTCCCGCATCTGCGGATTAAATTCGTCAACTCCGCTGTCGGCGGAGCCACGGTGCTCGGCAACTGGACGGCACCCGTGGATGTGAGCCTCGCGCGCGATGTGTTTCCATTTCATCCGGACGTCGTCACGATTATGCTCGGCATGAACGACGGCCATTATCGTCCCTGGGATGAGGCCATCGCCCAAACGTACGAAAACGGTTATCGCCACATCATCCGCTCGCTTCGCGGTCACTTGCCCGGTGTGAGGATTGTTCTGATTGAGCCGACCCCTTGGGATGACATTACCCAACCACCCTCTTATCCGTATAATCCCACTCACGCACCGGGAGGATATGACAGCGTCATCAGCCGTTACGCCGGCTTCGTCCGCCGGCTCGGCGCGCAGGATCACTTAGCGGTCGTGGATTTTCACACGCCGCTCATCCGGCTGATGGAAGAAACCAAACAGTCCCATCCAGCGCTCGCCGGGAAAATCATCCCGGGTCGTGTTCACCCCGGGCCGAGTGCTGAGTTGGTGATGGCGCAGGCGCTGCTCAAAGCATGGAGTGCTCCCGCAACGGTCAGCCGAGTGGTGATTAGCGCCGCTTCTTCTTCCGTCGTGGAGTCCAAAGACGCGCAGATAACCAATCTCTCCGCAGGACCCTCGGGCCTCACATGGACGGAAACCGACCGGTCGTTGCCTTACCCGATCATGACCCTTCATTCCACCCACTGGCCGCAGTTTCCGCCCGACCCTTGGGGGAAAAACGAGGAAATTTTCTGGCCGCTGCCGCCTCTTGAAGGACCGGAGATTAACCCTGTCGCCGCGTGGGTTGTCAAGCAATCCCACATGTATCGTGAGCTGGATTCCGAAATACTGCGAGTGACGGGCCTCGCCGCGGGCCACTATCAGCTCGCAATTGATGGCGAAACGGTGGGAAAGTTCCCCAAGGAGGAGCTCGAGCGGGGCATCAACCTTGCACAATACGATACGCCCATGATGCAGCAGGCGGATAAAGTGTTGACCCTCGTTTGGCATCGCGTGGACTTGAGGTTTTATGGATGGCGAGCCGTTCAGGTACCGCTCCAGCACGACGAAGCCGCCGGCGTTCCATCGGCGGTTTCGAGCCTCCTCGCCACGCTGAATCAACAGCAGAATGAGCTGATTTACAAGGCCCGGGCCACTGCCGAGCCGGTTGCGCGTCACTACCGGCTTACGCCCGCGCCGTGAAGGTGCGGCGATTTTCTCCCCTAGGAGCCGATGGTAATCAGCTTTACGACGCGGATGGCAGGAATGGAGCGCAGCTTTTCCAAAACCTCCTCCGGGACAGGGTTATCCACGTTGACCAACCCCAACGCCTCGCCGGCTTCGCGGTCGCGTCCCAGAGCAAAGTTGGCGATGTTCACTTGGTGATCCCCGAGGAGCGTGCCCACGCGGCCAATGACGCCGGGCACATCTTGGTTGCGGATGAAGAGGATCGTTCCCTTCAGCGGCGCCTCGATGTCAATATCACTAATGCCCAAGATTCGAGGAACGCCGCGGAGGCCCACCATGCCGAGCACCGATGCGGAATTCGATTCTGAACGCAACGCAATTCCGAGCGAGTTGGAGAAGGCGGCTCGCCGGGCGCTGCGCAACTCCGCCACTTCGATGCCTCGCTCTTGAGCCAGGGCGCCGGCGTTCACGAGGTTGACTTCCTCCGCCAGGCTTTTCTGCAGAATTCCTTTGAGCACGGCGTTGCGGACCAAATAAGTGTTCACCTCGGCCAGTCCGCCATCGTAGCTGATGCGAACTTCCTCCATCCGCTCACCGGCTACTTGCGCCAAAAATGAGCCGAGTTTTTCGCCCAATTCAACGTAAGGTTGAAGCCTCTGATATTCCTCCGCCGTCACCGGCGGCAGATTGACCGCGTTGCGCGGCGTGCCATATTTGAGAAAATCGCGCACCTGCTCGGCGATCGCGATACCCACAATCTCCTGAGCCTCCTCCGTCGAACCGGCGATGTGAGGCGTGGCAATCACGTGCGGGTGACGCACCAGCGGCGAGTCTTTGGGAGGCTCGACCTCGAACACATCGAGCGCGGCGCCCGCCACCTGGCCGCTTTCGATAGCCTCCAGCAGAGCCTTTTCGTCTATCAATTCGCCGCGCGCGCAGTTGATGATTCGC
>JAKASC010000017.1 GCA_021828245.1 Acidobacteriota bacterium | reverse complement strand
CCATCGTGGAAGCCGGAGAAGTCGTGGAACCCCTGCGCGACCGAATTGTCGGCCGGGTGTCTCTCGAACAGATCAAGGATTACGAGGGCAACCTCATTGTGGACTATAACCAGGAGATCAATGAGGACTTGGCTGCTGCGATCCAAGCCGCTGGGATTGAACGGGTCAAGATCCGCTCCGTGCTCACCTGCGAATCGCGGCGGGGCGTTTGCGTTCGCTGCTATGGTCGCAATCTGGCCACCGGACGCTTGGTGGAAATGGGTGAAGCCGTCGGCGTCATTGCGGCCCAGTCCATCGGCGAACCGGGAACTCAGCTCACGATGCGCACATTCCACATCGGAGGAACCGCCAGCCGCATCACCGAGCAGTCCAAGTTGGAGGTCAAAAACAACGGCTTTTTGAAGTTTATCGGATTGCAAACCGTCACCGACCGCGAAGGGCATTTCGTGGTGATGAATCGCAACGGATCCGTGGCGGTGGTGGACGAGAAAGGCCGCGAGCGCGAGCGCCACACGGTCGTTTATGGCGCCAAGATTCACTACGCTGACGGCGCGCCCGTCAAGGTTGGCGCCGTCGTCCTGGAGTGGGACCCCTACACCTTCTCGATCCTCACCGAGACTGCCGGCGAAGTTCAGTTTAAGGACCTTGAGCCCGGCGTTACGTTGCAAGAGCAGGTGGATGAAGTCACCGGGCTTTCCCAATGGGTGGTAAAGGATTCGCCGGATGAGAAATACCAGCCCCAGCTTATCATCCGCAGCGAGGATGCGCGCGGGAAGAGCGCCAAAAAATATCTCATGCCCTCGCGCGCTCACCTCATGGTCCAAGAGGGTGACAAGGTCAGCCCCGGGGACATCCTGGCGAAGATTCCCCGCGAAACCACAAAGACCAAGGACATCACGGGCGGTCTGCCTCGCGTGGTCGAGCTGTTCGAGGCGCGCAAGCCACATGAACCGGCCGTCATTACGGAAATTGACGGCGTGGTGAAATATGGCGAAATCGTGAAGGGCCAGCGCAAGGTGATAGTGGTCCCGGATCGCGGCGAACCGAAAGAATACTTACTGCCGCGTGGCGTCCACATCTCCGTTCAGGAGGGCGAGCGTGTCAAAGCCGGTGAGCCGCTCATGGATGGACCACGCAACCCCCACGACATTCTGGCGGTTTTGGGCGAAAAGGAACTCCAAAACTACTTGGTGGACGAAATTCAAGAGGTGTACCGCCTGCAGGGCGTGAACATCAACGACAAGCACATTGAGGTGATTGTTCGCCAAATGATGCGTTGGATAAAGGTTGAAGACCCCAACGACACCGACTTCCTTCTCGATGAGCAGGTGGACCGATTCAAGTTCCGCGACGAAAACGAACGAGTCAAGGCGGAAGGGGGCAAACCCGCCACCGGTCGGCCGCTCCTGCTGGGCATTACCAAAGCTTCACTGGCCACCGATTCTTTTATCTCGGCAGCCTCTTTCCAGGAGACGACCCGCGTCCTCACGGAAGCCTCTATCCGCGGCGCGGTGGATCGTCTCCGCGGCCTCAAGGAGAACGTCATCATGGGCCGCCTGATTCCCGCTGGCACAGGCCTCGACCGATATCGCAACTTCAAATTGCTCACCGAGGCGGCGCCGCCGGAGCCCGAGGCGGCCGCCGAGGGCGTGCCGGGGGAGGAGCTCATTGCGCCGGCACCTCCTGCGCCGGAACTCCTCGATGAGGATGAGGCGAGAACATAGGCGCTTCCGACGGCTCGTCAGCCCATCGGTCTGGCCGACCGCAGGCCGATACCCGCCGGAAGCTTAGGCAATTTGAGAGCGGCCCTCATGCAACTCCAATGCGGGAAATGCCATGCGGTCATCAAGGTGGATGCGCCGCGCGTCGGCTTGCGCGACGTTTGCCCTTCCTGCGATGCCGACCTTCACACCTGCAGGAATTGCAAGTTCTATGATCCTACCAAGCACAATCAATGCGCCGAACCTCAGGCGGATTGGGTTCGCGATAAGGAAGGGGCCAACTACTGCGACTACTTTTCCCCTAACCCCGTTCTCCTCGCCGGTGAAGGCCGTGCGTCTGCTAAGGCCGACGAGGCCAAGAAGAAATTTGATTCTCTCTTTAAGGTTTGACGCTTGACCCGACCTGCCGGACTGGGGGCGCGATTCCAGGCTGGAAGCAGCAACGTTGTCGGAGGGGAAAGCTACGCCTGTTTTTCCTCCCAACGGCGTCGTAGGGCCGCGTGGAGGCGCGAACGGACATCCTCGGGGAGAGGAAAAAGTTTGCCGTCACAATAAAGCTCGACGGTCTTCCGCGTCGTGTCGAAAACAACCTTGCAGTGGCGACAGGTCTTAAGGTGAGCTTCCAGTTCACGTCGCAGGCTGTCACTCAAGGCTCCCTCAAGGTAGTCGGAAATGTCTTTGAGGCAATCTTTGCAATTCACCAAGTTCAACCTCGCTTAAAAACCTTGCTCAGTTCTTCGCGCAAACGAATCCGCGCACGGAATAATCTAGCCTTCACCGCTCCGGTTGAAAGGCCCAGAGCTTCCGCGGTCTCCTCCGTGGAGAGGCCCTCCACGTCCCTCAGAATGAACACGGCGCGGAGAGAAACCGGCAGAGCGCGGGCAGCATTCTGCAAAATCTCCTGCAGCTCCCGCGCAGCGTAAATCTGCTCGGGGTTGGGACGCCAATCGGTAAACTCTCTCGGTAAAACTTCACCATCGTCGCCCACGGCATCTTCGGAAGCCACCTCTTTGCTCGAGCGCCGCTTCCGCAGCTTCATCAGGCCTTCATTGATGGCAATCCGGACCAACCATGTATAGAAACGGGAATCTTCACGGAACTCGGGCAAGTGTTCAAAGGCCTTGAGGAAAGTCTCCTGGAGGACATCTTCAGCATCTTCCGGCATCCCCGTGAGATTCAAAGCCAGCCGATAGATCTTGCGCTCGTGACGGTTGACCAATTCCTCAAAGGCCTCGTATTTGCCGAGGCGCGCCTCCGTCAGCAACTGGGCCTCGGGTTTGCCGGGTTGTTGAACCGCTACGTCGGTCATAGTTACGATGCGCTTGTGACTCTTTTTCTCAGCGACCCGGAGCCCGGCTGCATCTTCATCCGCTGCGCCTGCCGGTAGCTCCCGGAAAAACCCTTCCTCGACCATCGAGCTTGTGAGAAAGAACCTGTCCTGTCCTCTCCGCCACTGAAGATACATCTTCCCGCCGCCAACCGCAATGCGGCTGGTCGCGCGGCCAAATTGCGCCTTACAAGGCATGAACTTGTTTGGCAAGGATGACCAACGTTCCTGCGGGAATCTGAACAGAGTTGATGGTGGTAGCTTGCGGCTCAAAGAATGCCAGTCCCTTGACCAGTAATTCAGGTTGCGGAGTGAGCTCGGCCAAGCCTTGAACGTTCACGAAATTGGTGGTGTTAGTGGTAATCACTAGGGTAGGCACGGCCTGGAACACATCCCCGCAGACAGCCAAATCAAATGCTCCGGTTTTATCGTCCGAACCGACGGATATCCGCGAGGTGAAGTTTCCGGCAACCGTTTGCAATCTTAGAAAGACGCTGTCTGCGGTCACGGCCACAGGCTGTCGGTTCGTCACCTCGGCGCTACTGTTCGGCGTAAAGGTCCCGCTGACCGCAACTTCGTCGCCCGGCGCGAGATTCGAAGCGTCAAAGGGCAACTGAGCGAAGTTTGCCGGCGGAGAAGCCAACTGAAACGTAGTGGAGGGTGAGATACTGACGATGGCCGGCGTTTCCGGCAAAATGGACGCACTCACATCCGGTTGCGTGTCTCGCACGAGCATGGTGAACTGCTGGAGGCCGCCACTCGCATCGCGTGTCACCGTTAACACCGGTCCGAGGTAGGCCACCGTATTGGTGTTGACGTTCTCTTGATTTTCGACCTGGACCGAGTTGGCCACCAGATTGCCCTGGGCGTCCAGATAACCGTCCAGCTCCACAAAGCTGGGCGTCAGCAATTGGTTCAGCGCCGGCACGCCGAAGAGCTGGGTGGCGCTTGTAAGGTTGACGGTCAATGAAGGGCCGTTCGGCGGAAAGGTTTGGAGCGAGAAGCTCCCCGTGAAGCTTGAGCCGGGTGTCGCAATCACCGGCGTCACGCTTTCCGTGAAGCCGTCAATGTCATCCATGTCACCGAATCCTTCGTTGGTTGAAGCCGCTATTGGCGTCACGCTGACGACCGGCGTAAAAGTGCCAAGAAGCTCCCCTTGAGCATTGGCGGCCAGAGATTTTTGCAAATTGAGGTCGAGGAGAATCGTGCTGACACCGCCGCTCGTAATCACCAGCGGTGGGTTAATGTTAACCGTGACGCTGCTTGTGGTTGCGGTGGGCGAAAAAGTCGCCACCGGCGGGTTCGCCGTGGGATCATAAATGGCCCCATCGGTCATGACTAAATTGACCACAGCCTGATCGTAGGTTCCCGCCCGAATCCTCTCAATGTTGAGAATTTTGGTGAAGTCCCGCAGCCGGGCAACCTCAAGGGATGGAGAAACAAAGTTGGGGTTGACGGTCACGGGGGGCGGGAAAACCGGCGTGCTATTGGTGTTTCCTTGAAGGATCACGGACAGCGAACTCATCTCCACGCGGAACCCCAAAACATCGCAGGAGGGAGTGTCCGTCATCAACGTGATCAATCCACCCTTTCCGGGGCTTGTTGAATTGCTGCTGAATGAGCTGCTACACCCGGTCACCATCAGCACAGCGCCAGCTATCAACCCACAGACTGGCAGCAACTTTCTAAGCATCCAGATCTCCTTGATTCATTGTCCCATCATGCGGGCTCTTGGCTCTGATGACAAATGGCCCGTTCAGGGTTTTCCCGCCTTTTAACCTCTGGCCGGGGCTGTGCTCAGTTGTTCCCCTCCTCTATCCACAACGCAGCTGGTCCCGGGGGATGGGCGGGAGGGACATCGCGCAACGCCGAAATTCCAAACTTTATGGCGGAGGGAGAGGGATTCGAACCCCCGAGCCTCTTTCGAGGCTAACGGTTTTCAAGACCGCCGGTTTCAACCGCTCACCCATCCCTCCGATTGCCCCGAGTGGCAACGCCATCTTTCCCTTTCCTCGGAGGACAATCGCAGTCTCCCTCCTGGTTGCCTTGATTCCGCAGACCGTTTCGCACTCGCAGCGATGCACCTGGTGACCAGGCGCCGCTGCCAACCCGAGACCGCGATAGATTTCCATCCCTTATTCTAACTGAAATATCCTCTTCTTTGCCGACCAGTTCTTTGAAAGGACTGGACCATGCCATTGGAAATGAGGCGGTCCTTGGCCCCAGGTTGCTGGGGCGTTTATCGTTCCATGACCATGGGGAAGCTCGGACGGTCGGCAAGCACCGGAGGCTTGCCTCAGACGCGGAACGGCTGTAGATTGAAGGCATCGCGGAAGTTGAACCCGAGCCCTCTAGCACCGCGCAAGCAAGGAGATGGAATGTCGGATCAGCCCTTTTCTGCTTTTATCCTAGCCGCCGGTAAGGCTACCCGCTTCAAGTCCAGTTATCCGAAGGTCCTGCATCCCTTGGCTGGACTTCCTCTTGGAGAATACGTCCTACGGGCCGTCATCGCCGCCAGCCCTGAACATGTTTACATGATTATTGGCTACCAAGGCGAGCGAGTCCGCGAAGCTTTCGCGCGCCCCAACCTCCGATGGGTCGAGCAGAAGGAGCCCAAGGGAACCGGACATGCGCTCATGGCCGCACGTCACGAACTGGAGGGTCTGACCACTCCAACGGTCATGGTTGTTGTCGGCGATGCCCCCCTGCTGCGTGCTCAGACGCTCGCCGACCTCGTTCAAACTCACCTTCAGTCTAAAGCGGCGGCGACAATTTTGACCATGCGACTCGATGACCCTCAGGGCTACGGGCGCGTGCTGCGCGCCTCCGGGTCAAGGGTGCAGGCTATTATCGAAGAACGGCTCTGCACCGGGGCGCAGAAGAAAATCCGCGAGGTGAGCAGCGGCATCCTCTGCTTTGACCGCTTGCAATTACTTCGGCACCTTGACAAGCTCGATTCCAACAACGCCCAGAACGAATATCTGCTGACCGACCTTGTGGGTCTATTTCACCGGCACAAGCAAAAAGTCCTCGCCTTCCCGGTGAAGGATGCGGGTGAGGTTCTGGGTGTGAATGACCGCAAGGATCTCGCGCGCGCCGAAAAGATTCTGCGCCTGCGAAAAGCCGAGAGCCTGATGGCGGAGGGGGTCACAATTTCAAATCCCGAGACAACGTACCTTGATAGTGACGTGCAAGTGGGCCAAGACTCCGTCATCGAACCCGGCGTCAGCTTGCTCGGGGAAACTCGAATTGGAGCTGAGTGCAGGATTCGGGTGGGCTGCGTCATCGCAGACTCCCTGCTCGGCGACCAGGTGACCGTGAGGCCCTATTCGGTGATTAGCGGATCCGAAATTGGCTCTAAGGTTATTGTCGGCCCTTTTAGTCACATCCGCGACGGCGCGGTGCTGGAGGACGAAGCGCGGATTGGCAATTTTGTTGAGGTTAAAAAGTCACGCATCGGCCGCCGCAGCAAGGCCTGGCACCTCTCGTATCTGGGAGATGCCACGCTCGGGCAAGACGTGAATATCGGTGCGGGAACCGTCACCTGCAACTACGATGGCCGGCGCAAAAACCCTACGACCATTGAGGACCAAGTTTTTATCGGCAGCGGGACGATGGTGGTGGCTCCAGTCAAGATCGGCCGCGGCGCCTACGTTGGGGCCGGATCAACCATCACCGAGGACGTGCCGGCGGAGTCGCTGGCCTTGGGACGTGCCCGACAAATCATTAAGGAAGGCTGGGCGCGCGAGTATCACGGCGATCACAAACCCACCCCAGCCGAGTTCAGGCTGAACGAGCGCCAGTCCGGCTCCATCACGATTTTGGACCTGCAAGGCGCGCTGATTATGGGCCCTGCGGTGGAAGAATATCGGCAGAGGATTCGCAACCTTCTCGGCCTCGGACGCCGCCGCGTTCTGGTGAACCTAAGCGAGGTAGCTTATTTGGATAGCGCAGGGCTCGGAGCCCTCGTCGGCGCGCTGACGGCCTTTCGGAAAGCACGGGGAGAATTGAAGCTGGCTAATATTCCGGCCAGGGTGAGGACCATCATGGAAACAGCCCGATTAGACCGAGCCTTTGATATCTACGGCGATGAACCAAGTGCCATCGCCAGTTTCCATCCTCCCCTCAACCTATAAAGCGCGCCTGGCCCGAAAAAGTTCCATGCGGACCGCGCCACCCGCTCGTAAGATAGTTGGAAAAGGTGAGGGTCATTGGATATACTAGCCGAAGCCGTTGCCACGCCAGGGCAAGGCCCGGAAGGAACAACAAGGATTCCCATGAGTAAAAAGCCGAGAGCGGAATTCAGCCGGGAACTCAGTTTGAAATCACCAAGAGTATCCGGATTTCGCTCGCGACCCACTTCGTAACTCCGGCATTATCACTGCTGGACGAAGCGCCAGCGTCCGGCCATGAAAAACCTTTGGAGGTGAGATCATGGTTCAACGGATCGTACTGGCCATCGCATGGACCTTGGGGACGTCAATACTCCTCTGGGCCGGTTCCCAGACCATCCCTGCGGGCACTATCCTCAACTGCAAGCTTTCTCAGCCTCTCAGCACCGAGCTGAACTCCGTGGGACAAGAGTTTACCGCGGTCGTGTCCGAACCGCTGATCCTCAACGGGGTTCAGGTGATACCTTATGGTGCAACCATTAGCGGAAGGATCTCAGAGTTGCGAACCCCTGGCCGGTTTTTCGGGAGGTCGGCGATGGTGCTCACACCTCAAACCCTCAGACTGCCTGCGGGCCCAACCTATCCCTTAAACGCCGTTCTCTTCACCGCTTACGGCGCCCCGAAGGCGAGGGTCGTGGATACGGAAGGCACGCTCCAAGGGCCAAGCGGCCGCTGGGGGCAAATCAAGGAAGTTGGCCTCGGAATGGGAGGCGGCGGTTTTCTGGGGGCGTTAATCGGCGGAGCGCACGGAGCCATCCTTGGCCTGGCTATCGGGGGCGCCGCCGGCCTTGTGGATCGGATTCGGCACGGCGTGCCCAATCTTTCGCTCCCCGCAGGCACGGAGCTCAAATTCCAACTCTCAATGCCGCTGACCATTTCTACTTCGCGGGTTACGGAATATAACCTGAGCAGTGTCAAACCCTAGCTTCAAGGCAAACGTCCCGCTCAGCGGCTAGCAGCATTGCGTCGCGCGCCTCGCCGCGTGCCGCAGCCGACGGGTCCCTATCTCTTCTCTTGCCGACAGGCCATTTGCGGCGTCAGAACGGGGCGGAAAGGCAGTCCTGGCTTGCCCATCCCTCCCGTTCGCGATTGACAGAGGCTGGGGAAAGCCTACCGAATTGCGCTTTGTGCTGCGAACCCTGAGTCGAGCGTCAGGATGGCCTTTTGCACCTCCTACGCGAGGTTCGTAGCCTTTTGGACCGATTTGTAGTAAAAAGGATTTGCAGGCTTGATGGCTCAAAGGGGCCCTACCCGCTTGGCTCGAAACCTCACAACTCCGCGTAATGTCCAAAAGGACACCCTGCCGAACGGCTTGATGGTCATCACCGAGGCCATGCCGGCAGTTCGCTCGATTTCTCTAGGCATATGGCTCCGCGTCGGCTCTCGGCAAGAAGCCCAGAGCGAGAATGGACTGAGCCATTTCATTGAGCACATGGTTTTTAAGGGCACCGAGAAGCGCTCGGCGGAAGAGATTGCCCGAGCCGCGGATGCCATCGGCGGTCACCTTGACGCCTTTACCTCCAAGGAATACACCAACTTTTCCATTAAGGTTTTGGATGAGCATCTTGAACGGGCTTTCGATATCCTTGCAGACCTGGTTCGCCACCCGCTGTTTCGCTCCGAGGAGATTAGCAAGGAAAGCCGCGTCATCGAAGAAGAAATCCGCATGGTCGAGGACATTCCCGACGACTTGGTGCATGAAATGTTCACCCAGAGCTATTGGCGAGGGCATGCCCTTGGCCGGCCGATTCTTGGAACCCGTCGCACGGTTCGGAGTTTTAGCCGGCGTCGGGTTCTGGATTTTTACCAGCGTCACTATACGCCGGCCAATCTGTTGGTGACCGCGGCGGGACACTTGGAACATTCTCGAATCCTCGACCTGGTGAATGCAGCATTTAAGGATCTTTCCCGGAACGGCTCGTCGCCCCGCCAGGCCCCGCCCACTCCCCACCCGCATCTTCGCTATCGCCGTAAAAAGGAGCTGGAGCAGGCGCACCTCTGCGTCGGAACAGAGGCCTGTTCTTTCGCCGACCCCAAGCGGTACGCCATGCATATTTTGAACGCTGTCCTCGGTGGGGGCATGAGTTCGCGTTTATTCCAGAACATTCGAGAGAAGCGCGGCCTGGCCTACTCGGTCTTCTCCTCGGTTAATTGCTACCGCGACGCCGGCTCATTGACGGTCTATGCCGGCATTGCTCCGAACAATCTTCGTCAGACGCTTGACCTCATTCTGGAGGAGTTCCATCGCCTAAAATCTGACCCCATTCCTGATGATGAATTCCAGCGGGCCAAGGATTACCTTAAAGGGAGCACTCTGCTGGGGCTCGAATCCACAGGCAGTCGCATGTCAAGCCTGGCACGGCACGAGTTGTATTATGGCCGCTACGTCTCCCTCGACGAAATCGAGGCCTCGGTGGACGCTGTGACCCAAGACCAAGTCCTGGCCATCGCACGCGAAGTGTTCCGCCCGGAGGCACTCGCAGCCACCGTCCTCGGCCCTCGGCAGGATATCCGCCTCACCCGTGACCAATTGGCATGTTAGTCATCGGCAGCTTCTCCTGCCAACTCTCAGGCTGTCAAGACAATGTTGCTTGGTACCCCCAAGCGCGAATTACAGGTTCTGGGGATGCAAGCTACGTATCCGTCCGTGTTGAGAGCTATTTTCTCAAGTGCTTCTGGGTGCGAAAGAATGGAGCCTCGCACCAGCGGATGACCACCCCTGTCATACCCGTGTTTTATTCTAATTTGGCACGATAGTTGCAGCGAAAAGGGCAGGACCCTATACCCCGATCTTTGAAAACCAGGAGGTGACGAAATGGAACGAAGGGAAGCCCTCGCCAAGTCGGCGGCGGGCGTTGCTGCGGTTGTGGTACCGAAGTGGATCTTACCGTTCACTCCGCCGGACACGTCCGGTAACCCGAAGGAACAATTCTCCGAACTTTGGCGTGAGGGCCACTTGGCCGATTACTTTTCTGAGCACCATCGAGCACTTGAAATCTTCCAAAAGTCGGCCCGGTTTGCAGCTCGCCTCGATGTCGAAACGCGGGCCGACGTTCTTGAGGCGATCTCGAATGTACGAGAGGCTCTCGCCAGAGATGAATCGCGGCTGGCGCAAGTCCGTGAGGAAATGCGAACCGATCCGACCAGCTTGGGCAAACAACTTGATCTGGCCGACCTGCTGCAACGGCTGGGCCGATACGATGAGGCCGAAGCACACTATCGTCAAATCCTCAGCCGCAATCACGAGTTGTTGACAAAGGACAATGCCGATCTCTGGCCTGGCATTGGAAAGTACCATTATCGGAATGGCCGGTATCGGGAAGCCGCTGAGTGGTTTGAGCGAACACCCGACCGTCTTGTGCACCAACAGAGAGTAACCAATGGCCCAATAGAGACACTGGAGTTGCTCATCATGGCTGAGGCGACGCTGAATAGAATGCTGGCAGCGACGGCACTCGGCGACAAAAGCAGGGCGCGCGAGCTTGCGCAAGTCTATATCTCAAAGCTGGGTCGGCTCCCGTGGCCGTACCGGTGGTACCTTTACCGGGCGGGAATTGATTCGGACGCGATATACATTGAGATAACCCGCCAGGCAGCGGCGACCTGAGGGCCGGTCAGTTCGTTGCTCGACGGGCCGCCGCGCGTTGGCGAGTGATAGAATAGGCGACCGTGCCGCGTGGCGATCAACTGACACGGCAATGGAAACTCGTCCAGTTGCTTTCGGGACGCCTAGGGAGGACTCTGGCGCAACTCTGCGGCGAGTTGGGCGTCACAAAGCGTACCGTCCAGCGTGATCTTGAGGTCCTGACGGCAGCCGGCTTCCCCGTCACCTCGGACATGCGCAACGGGACCGTCTTCTGGCATTTCATGGAAGGCTTCCATGCCGAGGCGCCCGTCGCGCTCACGCTTTCGGAACAGATGGCACTCTACTTCAGTAAGGGCCTGTTCAAGCCTTTGCAAGGCACTCCAATCTATGAGTCCCTGGAAGCTGCGATTCAGAAGATCGGATCGCAGCTTCCGCCACAGAGCTTTAAGTTTTTGCGCGGCCTTGAGCAGGGAATTTCGGTATCGAGTTTCGGGCTCAAAGACTACAGCCACTCGAAGCAGGTGATCCAGGCGCTCACGCGGGCCGTATTCAATAAGCTGAAGGCGCGCATTGCGCACCGAGCCGTCCATCACGAGCAGGCCATTGAGCGTGAAGTTGATCCGTACAAGCTGTGGTACGTAAACAACGGGTTGTACGTGGTCGGGCACGATCACTTAAAGAACGACCTTCGGGTTTTTGCAGTCGAGCGGATTCAGTCCGTGAGCCTGACGAAGCGGCGTTTTGAGATTCCGCCCGACTTCAATTTCGAGGAATTCAAGCAGACGGCGTTCAACATGATCTGGGGCGAACCGCAGGAGGTGAAGATTCGTTTTTCGGCCTCGCAAGCCCCTTACCTCAAGGAGCGCACCTGGCACCCCAGCCAGAAGATCGAAGGCGAGGAGGGCGGAAGTATAATTCTGACGCTTCAGGTCGCGGATTTGTGGGAAGTCAAACGCTGGCTCATCGGTTTCGGGGCTGACGCGGAGGTATTGGAGCCGGGGCAGTTGCGGGAAGAGATTGTAACGGAATGCAGCGCGCTCAGACGATTGCATCGCGGGAGGCTTCGATGAATCTTATCAACATCTTCGCAAGGGGAAATCAGGAGCTTTTTCACTCCGCGTTTTTGGGCTGGCTGATGGACAAGAGCGCTCAGCATGGGTTCGGGAGCAAGTTTCTCGGGGCAATCCTCACTCGTTGTGGCCTGGGTGGCCTGTATAACCCTGATTCGGATTTTGAGATTTTGACAGAGCATTCAGAAGGCCGGTTGCGATTCGATATCTTCTTGCGACCTCGGGATCCCGGGGTAGGCAGACGGGGAATCGTCTTCGAGAACAAGGTCAAGAGCTTCGGCTTGCATTCCCAGCTTCAGCAATACAGAAATGCTGGCTACGATGTAGCGGCACTTGCGCTGCTGCCGGAAACGCTCGATGAGGAAGCCAGGGCACAATTTCCTGTGGTGAATTACTCTGACATCCGAGATATTCTTGGCGGAATAAAGCTCTCCAAGGAGAATCATTTTCACTTTCTTGTGCGTGAATATCGCTCCTACCTGGACAAGGTGCTTGCAGCGTACGACGCGTTGCGAGGGTATTGCAGGAGGGAACTAACTTTCGCCACATTCCAGGAGAGAGTGTCGTTAGCCGTCGCTGAGACGCCTTTGCGGGACAACGACATTAGGACCTTTACTTTCTTCTATTACGAGAACCTCAAGCGCTACCTAGCAGAGTCTGCCCGTGAATTAGTTTTCGGCGAGCTAGGGTACGAAGAAGCGCAACAGCAGAATTCAGCGACTCGGTGGATTTCTCAGAAGAATGTGCAAGGCCCGCCGTTCATGGAAGCGATTATCTACAATCCTTTCGGCCCTGAGGGGTACTGCATGCATCCAGAATTCAAAGAAGAATATCCCTTCCAAGTCGCGCCGAGAATTGAATTGTGGCTGGATTTAGAGCGGTTAAGACAGGCGGCGGACGATTCCGAGCTAGCCGGAAAGATCATGTTGGGCTTTTGGGGCGACGGGATCATCCAGATGCTGAGGAATCAGGGCCGCCTCAATGCTCTCCAGAACCGCAGAAATCTTCATGTTGAGGAGGTTGCCGTGAAGGATATCCCCTTTGCCGCAATGGCCGAGCGACTCCGCAATATGATGACCCGTGTGGGTGATTTTCGCCCCGTCGGGTAGGGGGACCGCCCATAGCTCGGCAGGCTGTGGAGGTTTTGGACGCAGCGAGCGTGAGGTGGCCGGGAATCTCTCCAAATCGAAGATCATGGCGGGCCTTCAGCGCCCGCGAGCGGCACGATGACATCACTCTCATCGTCGCAAAATGCCTTTGACAGCGAGCAGCACGGACCGCAAAAGCGGCGGTTCGCGGCTCTTTGCCGGCCATTGCGCGCACCGCGTCGTATTCTATCGCCGTGTCGAGGCTGCGGCGTCCCTTGCTGTCCGACCGATATTTCTCCATCACGGTGCGTCCGCTCAAAAAGCGGGCCTTGCCCACGGATGCCGATTTCACACGGCTCGCGGCGCCGCGAATCCCAGCTCGAGAGCCGCAAAGGAAGCCAAACCAAGGCTACCTTTGCGCTACTCGCTCCCCGATCGCGGGCACGTCCTTTGCGCGCCGCAGCACCCCGTGACGGTTTCGCTGGTGCGGTGCGCCGGGTGGTTCTTCATCTTCCTGTCTCGTTTCCGTTTCTCGCCAGCTTCCGCCACATTGCCCTTTCTTTCGGCGCGCTGAGTGGATAGTCGGACGCTTCTTCCCTGAAATTTCGTTCCGATCTTCAGCGCCGAGCCAAAGCGAGGCCGCGGTGTCTGCAAAATCCACCCGATTCCTGCCCTCGCTCGGTCCGGCGGCAAAACAAGTCGCCCGAAGCGGCCGGAAAAGTCTCCGAACCTATGGTCCGTCCTCCGCACACCCCTCAAACCCGCTCTTCGCAGCCCATAAAGGAGGCTAGGTGTATCGCAACCGTATCTGGCCATGCTGGAAGAGGGAAAACGAAGGCTCACGCTCCGCTTGACGCGCAAAGCTGCACTGGCCTACGATTTTGGTTGAGGGAGCAGAGCTATGATTCAAGATCATAAGCTTATTTGACGCGTCTTCAATCGCAACCGAGCGGTGTGTCGCGCACCAGTTCTTCTGATAGTGGGACTCGTGTCGATCATGACAGCCTGCGCGCCGCGCGCTGCGAGGACCCCACTCCCTGCCGCCGCCCCTAGCGCTTCGCGCGATTGGATCGATTTGCAGCCGGGCTGGCGCGTTCGGGTAGTGATTCCCATAACAAGGTCCGGAAGTTTTCTTCCCAAGCTGGAGCCGACGCGGCGTTCCGTCGTCCATGGCTGGCCCGGAAGCCGGGGCCTGTCGCAAGCGAATACGCGTGGCGCGATTCCAACCACCATTACGGCAAGCAGCGATCTTTTGGGGTACGAAGTCGTGCTTTATTCCGTGCGGCGCAACCGCGGCGGCGAATTGCAAGTGATCTTTCGCACCGCCGTGGACAAGGAAGGCCGAAAGACATTGCGCCAGCGCCGTCCGATCTTCCGACTGTTCGAGGTGCCCGCCGGCATGCATTACGTCCGCATCCTTCATCTGACGCGCAGTAACACGGTCAATTACGATGCGGCGATCCTGGCGTCAGGCAGCCTTCGCGCGTTGGACGTGTTTACAAAGCACATCGAACTACACCCCGCCGAGTGCCGCAACGCCGCCAATGTTTTCTGTTCCTGGATTCCGCTTGGAATTGCCGTGATTCCGGAGCGCCGCCAAGTCAGAGGACACAAGCGGCACTGGAAGGCAGCGTATTAACATTGGCCCTCCCAGCGCATGCACTCTCAATCGTCCAGCGGTCAGGTCTAACGATCAAGCCGGGCTCGCCGATTGGTATGTTCGTGCGGGGTTTGATGTCCTGCGCCGGTGCGTCTCGCGTTATGGGTTGGAGTTGTAGATGGCCGCCTGGGGAGCAACGGCGAAGCCAGCGATAGGCCAGCAACAGCGCCCAAGCATCTTAAGTTTTTGCACCCGCACGGCGGCCTTCTTTGCCAACCTCCTGCGCTTGGGAGTTGGGATGCGGATATCTTTGGCAGGTGAGAGGTGACTGCGCGTAATCTATTTCACGGAGACGCCACGGATAGCAGAAAGCGCGATGAACGGGGGCTTGTTGGGTCAGCAAGAGCGCCAGCGTCTCGCCATCACCGCGGCCCGGAGCCTGCGAGTAGGAATCTGATCCGATCGAGAAACCTTCACTTCCGATGCGAGACGACGCTCGCGCTGTAACGATCGCCCCGGAAGAGAGAATGAGTCCACTCGATGGGCTGATTTTCTAAAGTGTAAACCTTGCGGCGCATGGAGAAAAGTGGGAACCCCCGTTTGACCTTGAGCAGACGAACTTCCTCGCCATCGGCCGGGACAGCCTGGAGAACCTCTTCTGAATACGCAAGGCTTACCCCATAGACGGTTTCAAGGATATGGTAAAGGGATTTGTGCTCGAGATCTTGCTGGTCGAGCCCGGGAAACAGATGAGCGGAGAGAGAAGCCGTTTCGATGCCCACCACTTGATTATCAGCGAAGCGCAGACGTCGGATGCGATAAACGGGCTCTCCGGGTTGCAACTTTAAGGCACGTGAGGTTTCCGGGTCTGGAAGGATAAGGCTTACGCCGAGGAGCCGGCTAAAGACCGTCACCCCGCGACGCTCCATTTCCTCTGTAAAGCCTCGCAGCTCTTGGAAGTTTTTCACCACGCGACCAAGGCCGGCGCGAGGAAGTCTCCCTTTTTCTACGACCAGCAATCCCTCGGCGCGAAGCACAGCAAAGGCCTGTCGTACGGTCATTTTGCTCACGCCCAACCGCTTCGCGACCTCACCCTCGGACCAAAGCGCGCGGCCAACGGGAATCTTCCTCGACTGAATCAGTCGCCTGACTTGATCCGCAATCTGCCGATAGTAGGGAACAAAGCTTGAGCGATCGAGTGGAGAGAGGGCGAACGGAGCGAGGGCTGGGCCCGGGTCGCGAAGTGAGGGAGTCATTGAATTCTCCTATCTAGTAAGCTAGCTTGATATTCATCTGACCTTATGGTAGCATGCCGGCATCGTGGACGTCGAATCCAAATCTCTTGACGTTAGCCAAAGCCGCGGCGGCAGCACCGGCGGAAGCCTATAGGATTCGACAAAGGATTTAACTCTATGAAAGTGCCGGACGTTATCCAGAGGCTGTACCATGGTGTCATTGTTTCCTGCCAAGCTCCGGCAGGCTCGCCGCTCGACCATCCGCCGTGCATTGCCGCCATGGCCCTCGCCGCGGAACTCGGAGGAGCCACGGGAGTGAGGATCGCGGGAGTAAGGAACATTCGCCGCGTCCGCCGCGTGACCCAATTGCCGATCATCGGAATCGAAAAGGTAAAATCTCCAGCGTCACCCGTTTACATTACCCCTACGCTGCGCTCGATGCGACACATTCACGGGGCGGGCGCCGATATTATCGCGCTGGATTGCACGAGTCGCAAACGCCCCGGCAATTACACCGTGGAACAAATGCTGGATACGGCCAAGCGCGAGCTTCGGGCACTGGTTATGGCTGACGTTGCCACCGTTGAGGAAGGCGTCCGCGCGGCGAGCCTTGGCGCCGACCTGGTGAGCACCACACTCAACGGTTATACGGAGGAGACGCGGTGCAACGCGGAGGGCCCCGCTCTCGATCTATTAAAGAGGTTGGTCAGGCACGTCCAGGTCCCTGTGGTGTTGGAGGGCAGGGTGCGAACTCCCCAGGACGTTGTCCGAGGCTTGGAACTTGGAGCGTATGCGGTCGTCGTGGGCACGGCGATTACCGGGGTTGAGACACTTACTCGAGAATTTGTCGGCGCCGCTAAAGCTGCGATGGCGAAACGCTGAGATGTTAAGGATTGAGAGGTGAAGATTTCCAACGGGGCGACCCGTCAGAGGAGCAACGGCCGATAGAGCAATGTTGACGACCCTCCTTTCCGCGGTGGTTCATTGATGAAATTATTTCTCGGTGTTGACGGGGGCCAAACTTCAACCCGGATGGTTTTAGGGGACGAAGGTGGTCGAATTCTGGCTCAGGCGGAAGGCGGCCCGAGCAATCACACCGAGGAGCCCGGCGGCCCAGAGCGTCTCCGGAGCGTCTTGCGCGCGCTGCTAAAAGAAATTCTCAATACCCCGGGTCATGAAGTGCGAGGCCGAGTGGAGTGGGAAGCCGCCTGTTGTGGCATGACGGGCGAACTGGAGATTAAGCGCGGCGTCATTCGAGGGCTTCTTCATAGCCGGCATCTGAGCGTGGTTCATGACTCGGTCAATGCGCTCGAAGGCGCGACAGCCGGGGCCGCGGGGATGATCGTGATTGGGGGAACCGGCTCGGTCGCGCGGGGTCGCAACGACAAGGGCCTTGAGCTCACCATGGGGGGATGGGGTCACGCCTTTGGTGACGAGGGAAGCGGCTATTGGATTGGCCGCGAGGTGGTCCGTGCGGTTTTGGCGCAATGGGATCAGATGGGTGCGCGGACACGGCTGACTTCCATGTTGTTGCGTCGTTCGTCCATTGAATCGCCTTACGAACTGATTCGGCGTTACTACGCGGGCAGCTTCTCACGGGACCAGTTAGCCGGCCTGGCTGCTTGGGCGGACGAGGCGGCGGAGGCTGGCGACCTTGTGGCTCGGGAGATATTAACCAGGGCCGGATTGGAACTCGGACGGCTCGCCAAG
>JAKASC010000243.1 GCA_021828245.1 Acidobacteriota bacterium | reverse complement strand
CGCAGAACCACATTTTCAATGAAGGTATGCAACAAAGGCCAAAATAGCCATTTTCGAGGCTCCCCGCAAGCGATTCTCATGATGTTCATGACGCAGGATTCAGGTCAAGCGCCGTGAGGGGGTGTGCGACATAGAAGTGGGGTTTTTGTGGAGGGCGTTCATTTCGGCTTTTATCTTGTGGACGCCTGTGGGCGCGCTCAAGAGTCGAACTGACAGGGATGGCGGCCTTAATGATTCACGGCCTACTTCAGTTGCCGCCGGTAAAATGACTGGTGACGATGGGAAAGACGAAACAAATTCTGGCCTGGTTTTTTGGCCCTGAGCCAGATGGGGGCGCGGGGCATCTTTGGCCGCGCTGGATTTTTTTGCGTGCGCTGGGGGCGATTTTCTTTTCGGCTTTCTATTCACTCGCCTTCCAAATTGAGGGCTTGATTGGTCCGGAGGGAATTCTTCCGGCGCGAGATTATCTCCGCTATCTTGCCCGGCATACCGGTCTTGACCGTTACTGGTTCGCGCCCACCCTGTTGTGGCTGGGAAGCGGGATGGAAGCCATGCGGATTCTGGTATGGGTGGGTTTGATTGCTTCCGCCTTGCTGTTTTTGAACATCTGGCCCCGCGGCTCAATCTTCATTTGTCTTGCGGCCTTCCTTTCCTTTGTGGCAGCGGCGCGAGACTTCGCCGATTTCCAATCCGACGGCATGTTGCTGGAAGCCGCGTTCATTTGCCTGTTCTTTGCGCCGCCGGGGTGGCGGCCGGGACTCGGAAAACAGCACGCGCCCTCGCGCGCCAGCCGTTTCCTGCTTCAGTGGGAATGGTTTCGGATTTACTTTGAGTCCGGCGTCGCCAAGTTGGCCAGCCACGATCCCGAGTGGCGCCATTTAACCGCTATGTATCAATACTATCAAAACGGTCCGTTGCCCACTTGGATCGGCTGGTACGCTCAACAGTTGCCGCACCTGTTCCAAAGGGGTTGCGCGCTGTTCACGCTCCTTGCCGAGTTGGGCCTGTGTTGGGTGTTTCTTTTCCCTCGTCGTTATCGAATCCTAGGTTTCTTCATTCTGACGGTTTTCCAAATCGGAATCATCCTGACGGCCAACTATGCCTTCCTAAACTACTTGGTTCTCTTTCTCGGGTTTCTGTTACTGGACGACGTTTTTTTCAAGCGAATCTTCGATGGGAGTATTGTTAGGCGAGCCAAAGGCTGGTTTGAAGGCTTGCATCTTTGGAAGGCGGCATCGCCTTCTGTCGGGAATAGCGCGGCCCCCTCCACAAGTGTTTCGAAGCCGGAGAGTCGGTGTTCCACGTGGAGCAATTTACTGGTGCCCGCATTTTTCCTTGGCTGGGATTTTTACGCGACCACCGCCTTGCTCCTCCTGATGCTCGTTCCTTGGCTTCCGCTGCCGATGCTGCCCATCACGCTGCTCGGGCCGTTTCGCTTTGCCAATCGTTACGGACTCTTCGCGGTGATGACCCGGCACCGCTATGAGATCGAATTTCAGGGATCCCGCGACGGCCTCACTTGGATTGCGTACCCCTTCCGCTACAAGCCTCAAAATCCGCGCCAGCCACCCGGCATTTACGCGCCCTATCAACCGCGCTTCGAGTGGAATTTGTGGTTCGCTTCGCTCGAGTCCTGGGAAGCCAACCCGTGGGTGGTGCGAACGCAGGAGTTGCTGCTTGAAAATGATCCGAGCGTGCTGGCGCTCTTCCGCTCCAATCCGTTTGCCAAAGCGCCGCCACGCTTCGTGCGCGCCGTTTTGTGGCAATATTGGTTCACCAACTTCAAGCAGCGGCGCCGGACAGGCCAATGGTGGCGGCGCAAACTCCTGGGACTTTATTCGCCCATCCTTGAGCGGCTGAAAAACGGCAGCATTGTGGCCTTGGATTGGCCAAGTTCCGCCTCGGCGCTGCCTTGACCCGAGCTGGAACGTTTACCAACGGCCTTGGCGCACCGAAGCTCAGGGCTTAGCGACGGCCTTGTTTTAATGAAGGTTCAACGTTAAGATTCTTGAGCGGTAAGATGGGAGTTCTGCCGATAAGCTCTCTAAGGCTTGTCGTGAATGCCCAATGTGAATTAAGGATAACGTTTCATGGAGAAATCAGAAACCCAGCCTAACAAACAACCATGGTCAGTTCGCAGAGTTGGGACCACAACGTTTGCCATCTCCAAGCCGAAGCGGAACCCGCGCAAGCTGCGGCGTCATCGGCTCAAGAATCGGCGCCGTGCACGCTGACACCAGAAAACCGGCGGCATGTTGTGCCGGGCAACCCGCCAGAGAGGCAGGCATGAGGAGGACCCGCGGATACAACTCGGCGGCAAGATTCGGTGTCTATAGTTGAAGAAGGGGCTGTCGAGCGAACTTGACAGGCCGAAGAACGATGAATCGTCACATGCGAACCGCGCTCACGGTGTGGCTCTGGGTGGCGGCGGGAATGCTTTGGGTAGCGCTGCCTTCTGTGGCGGCGAAGCCTTTGAGCAAGGATGAAATCAATCTTCTGCTGACGGCGGGGGCAACGCCACAGAAGATCATGACGCTTGTTGCTGAACGTGGCGTAAGCTTCCTGATGACGCCGGCGATCGCCAAGGAATTCAAGAAGCACGGCGCCACCCCGGCGTTGATCAAGGAAATTCAGAAAATTTCTGACCAGCTTTACTCCGCCGCGCCACCGCCTCCTCCCACGATGCAGGAAGTGCCTCCCTTGGCTCGGTCCGCTTTACCGCAGGCGCCACCGAGCGGGGCGTTGCAGACCACGGCGCAAGAAACCGCCGCCCCGGGCAACCGCCCGACATCCGTAAGCTCCCGATCGGTTACCTCCCGATCCCGCGCCCCAGCCTCTGCGAAGGCGTCACCTCCACCCAAGCTGAGCAACCCCAGCCCTGCCGAGATTCAAAAAATTATCCAGACCTTCACGGCGAAAGAATCATTGTTCAAGGCAGCCCGAAGCGACTATACCTATCACCAGATCAACCGCGTTGAGACCCTTGATGCCGACGGCCACGTGGACGGCACGTGGGAGCAGGATTGGGATATTCTGTATGACAGCAACGGGCATCGCATTGAGA
>JAKASC010000242.1 GCA_021828245.1 Acidobacteriota bacterium | reverse complement strand
GTTACTCGCTGTTTGAAGAGAAGGTCATGGATCAAACGATTGGCCGAATGCTCAACGCCAACATGGAATTTTACAAGCTGGCCGGCATTGGTGATATTGGCGGTGAACTCATCGTCCACATGATGATGGGCCCCGGCTACGACGAGCGCGGGGTCATCGGCTTGGGCGAACCGCCCGTCATTTCGCCCGGGGCGGCCATCTCCAACGCCGTGGCCAATGCCATCGGGGTGCGCGTTTCCCAACTGCCCTTGACGCCCCGCCGAGTGCTTGCCGCCCTCGCGAAAGGAGGGATAGCCTAATGCAAGCCTTTGAATACGCGAGCCCGCGCAGTCTTCAGGAAGCGATCCGCCTTTTGCCGGCCCAGTGGGGCCCCACGGACGTCCTCGCCGGCGGCACGGATCTGGTGAGCGCCATGAAGGACGGCATTTCAACCCCTCAGCGGCTGGTCAACATCAAGCAGATTGCGGAACTGCACCGGATGACGTTCAGCCCGCGAGCCGGGCTTCACATCGGGGCGACCGTCACACTGCGCGAGTTGCTCGATGACGGCACCGTGCAGCAACACTATCCGGGCTTGATTCAAGCGGCCGAGGCCGTGCGCAGCGAGCAACTGCTGAACATGGGCACGGTCGGAGGCGAGCTCTTGCAACGGCCCCGTTGTTGGTATTACCGCAACGGTTACGGCCTGCTCGCCCTGCGGGATGGGAAGTCGCTGGTGCCGGAGGGTGAAAATCAGTATCACGCGATTCTCGGCAACGCCGGGCCAGCCTACTTTGTCAGCCCTTCGTTCCTTGCGCCCATCCTGATAGCGCTCGGCGCCACCGTGCAGCTTCACGGCCCGCGTGGCGCGCGGAGTTTGCCGGTTCAAAAGCTGTTTGTCACGCCCACCCGCGTAGGGCAGCGGGAGCATGAGCTTGCGCCCAATGAAATCCTGACGGAAATCCGAGTTCCCTATCGCCCCGGCGTCAGGACGGCCGTTTACGAAATACGCGAAAAAGAGGCTCTCGATTGGCCGCTCGCCATGGCGGCCGTGGCCTTGCGGCTGGAGGGCGGCGTGGTTCGCGACCCGCGCGTCGTTCTGGGACAAGTCGCGCCCGTACCTTGGCCGTCGCCCGAGGCCGAGCGGACGTTGACCGGTAAAAAGCCTTCCGAGGACTTGGCCGACGCGGCCGGCCGCGCCGCCGTCGCCCAGGCTACCCCACTCAGCAAAAACGGCTACAAAGTTCAACTCGCGCGCATCGCCGTGAAGCGCGCCATCTTGAGCGCCGTCCAACAAGGAGGTTAGTCATGCCGGAGCTTTCCGTCGTCGGCCGCGCCGTTTGCCGTCACATGCGCTCGAAAGAAATGTTTTATGAGTTCGAGGGCCAGCCCGACCCCATCCACGCTTCGGGCAGCGGCATCTACTGGTGCGTCTATACTCAGAATTGCCTTGGGCCGGACGGCAAAGTCGCCGAACCGAACGCCTGCCAACCCGGCCGCCACTGCTTTGAGCCTCGCTGAGGCGTCGCCGGCCGATAACCCACCTCGCGCCGGCCGAAGACTCCCCTCGCCTGCTTCCGCGAGCCCTACCACCCCTCCGGCGTTCGACGGCGGAAGCGAACGACGTAAATTCCCATGATGAGAATGCACACCGGCACCGCGGTCCATGTGATGAGGGTTTGAGAGACGTTGGGGTAAACCAGTTCGCTCAAAAAATGAATGAGGAAGGTTTGGCGAAAGGGTGTGAGGCCGGCGTGGCGCGCGCACCAATCTTCGGCCAGCGTCAGCGGGCAGGGAAAGGGAAAACTTTCCACCAGGATGCTGTAGATGAGCGACAGAATGTGCAACGTGCGCAGCCAGGGTCGGCGCCGGGTAAACAGCCAGCCCAAAATCACCCACAAAATCCACACCAAGTGGACGGCCACGACCACCGTCGCCAAGATGCGATAATCCGCGGGCGCCATCGTCACCTCGAGGGATTTGGGCCCTTACCCAGGATACCGCCAAAGGCGCTCGCCTCGACGGACGTTCGACGGGCGCTCGTTTGCGGGGCGGAGGTGGCCGCTATCGTCGGGCACCGCGAGCTGCTCGATGGGAACCCTTGAAGCCCTGGGGAGCCGTCAAGCGACCGCGACGGCCTCAATTTCCACGAGCATTTCCGGATCAACCAGCCGCACCACCTGAACCAAGGCGGTGGCGGGACGCACCTCACCCAAGAGTTCGGCATGAGCTTTGGCCACTTCTTCCCAGCGGTTCATGTCCGTCACATAGATGCGGGTTTGAACCACATGCTCCAGGCTCAATCCCAGGCGAGTGAGCGCGCTTTTGATGTTGTTAATGGCTTGGACCGTCTGCGCATAGGCATCGCCGGGCGCTACCACTTTGCCGGAAGGATCCGTCCCCGTGGTGCCGGAAACGTAAACTACATCCCCGACCATGACGGCGCGTGAATAGCCCACTTTGGGTTCCCACGGTGTCCCCGAAAATGTTTTGGTGCGTTTATTTTTCATGCTCCCCTCGCTTCACGGATGGAAGATGCTGATTTTTCCCCTGCCTGAAAATAAAGCCGGTGAGCGCGCGCCGCCGCAGCCAGGCGAAGCCGCCGGCGAACCCCTGCCTCTCGAAATTCCCGCTTCTCTTCGGCGGTGCGCGGCAGCACGGGCGGAACTCGTTGGGGGTGCCCTTGCTCGTCCAACGCGACATAGGTGACGAAGGCGGAGCTTGTCTGGCGACGTTCCCCCGTGCGCAAATCTTCCCGAAAAACCTTGACCGCCACCTCCAGCGAGGTGCGAAAAGCGCGCGTGACCGCAGCCTGAAGAATTATCAATTGACCTACACGGATGGGGTGGACAAAATCCAAATTGTCCACCGAAACCGTAACCACGGTACTACGCGTGTGGCGATGGGCGGCAATGGCTCCGGCGATGTCTATCAAGTGCATGACTTTTCCGCCCAAAATGTTGCCGAGCAGATTGGCGTCATTCGGCAACACCACCTCCACCATCTCCACCCGCGAAGCCGCAACCGTTTTCCCTTTCAGTTTCGCCATTTGGGCACGGCACTTCAACCGAATCTGGCATCTTACCCTGCCCGGCCAA
>JAKASC010000016.1 GCA_021828245.1 Acidobacteriota bacterium | reverse complement strand
TGGTCGTGTCCTGACCGACCAACGTTATCTCGCGCGCCCCCCGCCGGACCAGATGCTCGGCTTCCTTCACCACGCTCTCAAACCGGCGCGAGCGGAAATGGCCCCGCATTTGAGGAATCACGCAAAAGGAGCAAGGATGGTCGCATCCCTCGGCGATTTTGATGTAGGCGGCAAAGCGCGGCGTCGAGAGCACGCGGGGTGTGAATTCATGGTAAAGATAGGGCGCGGCCGACCCTTCGGCCTCCCGGCCAGAGAGACCGGGCGCGCAAGCCTCCACGACGCGCTCCAGCTCATTGGTCCCGATAACAAAATCCACTTCCGGAATTTGCTCGAGAATCTCTTGGCGATAGCGCTCGACCAAACAACCCGCCACAATCAGCCGCTTGGCCCGCCCCGAGGTCTTGTGCTTCGCCATCTCCAGAATGGCGTCAATGGATTCGCGCTTGGCCGGTTCGATAAAGCTGCACGTGTTGACGATGAGAATGTCCGCGTCTTCGGCTCGAGAGGACAGCTCGTGGCCGTGCTCCGCGAGCAAGCCCAGCATCACCTCGCTATCCACAAGGTTCTTCGGGCATCCGAGGCTGACCATTCCTACTTTTGCCATACCTGCTCGGCGCGTCCAATCCCACGCTTTCAAATTTTAGCATATTCGCTCTCCGACGCCGCTCGCCGGCCCCCACGGGCATTGGATTTCAATATCATTTTAGGGGTCAATCCGCATGTGCTTCCAAATGAGGACGGCATCGCGGCTGCTGGCTACCAGATAACGCGAATCCGGCGAAAAGGCGACGGTGAGCACGGGGTGAGTGCTTTCGGAAAGGGTTTGGAGCAGGCGGCCGCTTGTCGCAGACCACACGCGCACCGTCTTATCCTCACCTGCCGAGGCCACCCACTGACCGTTCGTCGAGAATTCGGCCCAATGGACCGTTCCCTCATGGCCGCTCAGGGTTTGCGTGTGCTTCCATGTGGGCACCGACCAGATGCGAACTTTGCCGTCTTGGCAAGCCGTCACGACTTTGGTGCTGTCGCGTGAAAACGCGACGCTCATGACCGCGCCGCGATGGCCGCGGAGGGAGTTCACAAACTGTCCCGTTTTAAGCTGAACCACCACTGGGTCGGGACTCGCGTCATCGGCGATTTGCGCCAGAATCAGCCAGTGGCCATCGGGCGAAAAGGCGTAAACACGAGGCCGCTCGGTCAAATCCGGGACTTTAGCCACCAGCGCCCGCCCGTTCGCGGGATCCCACAAGTCGAATGCGCTATCCTTGTACATGCCGACAAACCCGATTTGCGGGAAATAGTGAATTGAACGGAAGCCATTGGCTCCAATCGAATCCACTTTGCCGGCGAGCGAATCGGTGTCGGTATTCCACTCAAAGCCGAGCAGAGGCGTTGTGCCTTGCGCGTGTTTCTTGGCCGCCAGCGTGCCGCGCGCCATCAAGAAAAGCCGCGTCGGCCCAATGAAATTGGCTGAATAGATATCCAAATCGGACAACCCGGGAATCCTGGGATGGAGCACCCGCTCGATGTTGTCGCTCACCAGATTGAAGAGCACAATTTTCTGCTCTTTACGGCGGGAAACGACGGCCAGCGTTTTCGAGTCGGGGGAAAACGCGCCGGCAGGAGATGAATCGCGCGCCAAGTGGCCTTCGACGTCGCCGACGCTTGTCCAGACGTAGGGGCTTGCTTCGAGGGCCGCCGTGCCCGTCTGTGCCGCGCCCGCCCTTATGACCATGGCAAGCGCCACCACCCACAAGGCCGCTGCGCTGCGCGCCCCCCAAGTTTTCGACGCCCGCTTCATAGGATTTCTCCAGCTTCAATCCGCAAAATGAGCTCCCGATCGGCCTCGAGAAAATGGTAAGCAGAAAGCACCTTTCGCTCCGTCCATTGAACGTCCTCAAAGACGCGGTTCGTTATGCGGCCCTGAAACCTCGGCACATGAAAAAACACCACTTCCACGTAGCGATCCGGATAGCGATGTTGCAATCTGTGGAGTTCTTCGCCGACTTCGGCGCGAATGCCGAGTTCCTCTTGCAGTTCGCGCGCCAGCGCAGCTTTGAGCGTTTCGCCCTCGCGCACCTTGCCTCCCGGAAATTCCCACTGCAAGCCGTAAGCATCGGAGTGGTGCCGCTGGCAAATTAAAATGCGTCCTCGGCGCTCCAGAATCGCCGCAGCGACCAGGATCGGCTTTTCCGTGGCTTCGGTCAAAATGGTCTTCCACTTCGCACAAGATGACCAAACAAGAGCATAGCGTAAGCCGGTAACGGCACGGAAGCCATTTCCGCCTCGGCTGCCACCACCCAGGGCCTCCGCTGTGGCGGGCAATCTTGGAGGCTTTATCGCGGCGACCTGGGCGGCGCCCGGCCGGATGACGACCAACCGGAAGGCCGCTTCACCGGAGTCAATCGCACCGCGATATATTGCGCCTGTCCTCGGCCTTCCTGACAACCGTCTCGGTATCACGCTTTCAGAAGCAATTGGCTGCTGGAAGGCAAGGCTTGCGGATCAGCGGGGTTTGTGGGAAGGTGAAGGCGAAACCCGGGCCGTCACGGAGGGCTCACCCTCTATCCGGCTTATATTTTCGGAGCGCGTCCATGAGAATAGACACGCACCAGCACTTCTGGATGTACTCGCCACAGCAATACCCTTGGATTGCGCCGCACATGAAGGCTTTGCAGCGTAATTTTCTGCCGCCGGACCTTGAGCCGCTGCTGGCGCTCGAGGGCATTGACGGGACGGTGGCAGTCCAGGCTCGACAAACCTTGGAAGAGAGCCGATGGCTGCTCGAGTTGGCCGACCACTATCCTTTTATCCGCGGCGTGGTGGGTTGGGTGGATTTGTGCGACCCAGGCGTGGAGGCACAGCTTGAGACACTGGTCCGCCATCCCAAGTTTCGCGGCGTCCGGCATATCGTTCACGACGAGGCGGACGACCAGTTTATGCTGCGTCAGGACTTTCGCCGTGGCATTGGGTTGCTTCAATCCTATGGCTTAACTTACGACTTGCTGCTGTTTCCGCGCCATTTGCCGGTCGCGAAAAAGCTGGTGGCGGAATTTCCCTCTCAGCCGTTCGTGCTCGACCACATCGCCAAGCCGCCTATTCGGGAGCATCGTCTGGAGCCGTGGCTCTCAGGTCTGAAGGACTTGGCTGCCTCGCCCAACGTTTGGTGCAAGGTCTCCGGCATGGTGACCGAGGCCGATTGGGCCCATTGGCGTCCCTCCGACTTTGAACCTTACCTTGACGTCGTGTTCAACGCCTTTGGCAGTGGCCGAATCATGATGGGGTCTGACTGGCCTGTCTGCACTTTAGCGGCAATTTACTCGCAGGTTGTTCGGATCGCCAAAAATTACACGCAAAGGCTCTCGAGCGACGAGCAGGCCGGAGTGTGGTTTCAAAACGCTCAACAGTTTTACCGTCTTCCCACATGACTCCGTGTGTCAACACTGCCGGAGTTCCATCGCACGCCACTCGATGAAGGGTGGTTCTTGTCTCACTCAATCACTTTAACCGAGGCCGGATCGGAGACATTCACCCGCCGGCGGGTCAGAAAATCTTTGTGGCGGAAAAGCCATCGTTGGAGAGGCCACTAGCGCCATTCGAGTATGACCTTCCCGCACTGACCGCTTCGCATGACCTCAAAGCCCTTTGGATATTCGGAGTAGTGGAATCGGTGCGTAATGACGGGTCGAATGTCGAGGCCGGATTGAAGCATGACGGTCATTTTGTACCAAGTCTCATACATTTCGCGGCCGTAGATGCCTTTGATGGTCAGCATGTTGAAGATAACCGTGCGCCAGTCAATGGCAATCTCCCGATCGGGGATACCGAGCATGGCGATTTTGGCTCCGTGGCTCATGTTGGCCAGCATTTCGCGAAAAGCTTCAGCACTGCCGGACATTTCCAGGCCGACGTCAAAGCCCTCCGCCATGCCCAATTCTTTTTGCACCTCGCCTAGGCGAATCGTGCGAGGATCGAGGGCCCGCGTAACCCCGATCTTTTCCGCCAGAGCAAGGCGATAACGATTGAGGTCGGTGATGACCACAAAGCGCGCTCCCGCATGGCGAACCACCGCCGCCGCCATCAGGCCGATCGGGCCGGCGCCGGTGATGAGAACGTCCTCGCCCAGCACGGGAAAGGACAACGCCGTGTGCACGGCGTTGCCAAAAGGATCAAAGATGGCGGCTACGTCGTGGTCCACGGACGGCGCATGCCGCCAGATATTGCTCATCGGCAGGGCAATATACTCGGCAAAGGCCCCGGAGCGGTTCACTCCCACGCCTTGGCTATGAGCGCAAAGATGTCGTCGGCCGGCGAGGCAGTTGCGGCACCGCCCGCAAACAACGTGCCCTTCGCCACTCACCAGATCACCAGGATGAAAGTCGTTGACGTTCGAGCCGACTCTCACAATTTCTCCGACAAATTCGTGCCCAATCACCAAAGGAACGGGAATCGTGCTTTGCGCCCACTCGTTCCAGTCGTAAATGTGGACGTCAGTGCCGCAAATGCCGGTTCGCTCAACACGGATCAGAACATCGTTGATGCCAATGACCGGCTCTTCAACTTCTTGGAGCCATAAACCGGGTTCTCGCTTCGCCTTAACCAGAGCTTTCATCCGTTGCACCTTTCGTTCAGTCGCCGCTTGTAAATCGCCGGCGAAGCCGCACGGCGGGCAACAATCTCTACGGAAGCCGTGCGCCACTGGAGGATCGCCTGCTCAGCGCTCCGGCTGCGCCGGGGCGGAACAGACAGCGTGGCCGGCAATTGTCCCGCCAGCGATTGTATCAGTCCAAGATAAGATTGTGGGAATCTTTGCGGCGACGGCGCTAAGCCGCCCAACGCAGGTTATCGTATAATGCCGGCGTAGGCTTTTTGGGGGAAGGCACCGATGGATCGCGACGCGGCATGGGCATTGGTTTGCGAGTACGTCCAGAACGAGAATTTGAGGCGGCACATGCTCGCCGTTGAAGCGTGTATGAGAGCTTACGCACGCAAATTCGGCGAAGATGATCAGCGCTGGGCGGTCGTCGGACTATTGCACGATTTTGACTACGAAATTCACCCTAACGCGCCCGACCATCCGCTGCAAGGCAGCGAGATTTTGAAGGATAAAGGGGTGGAGGAAGATATCCGCCGCGCCATTTTGGGACATGCCGACTACTCGGGTGTTCCGCGGGATACGCTCATGGCCCGAGCTCTGTTTGCTTGTGATGAATTGGCCGGCTTCATTACCGCGTGCGCGCTGGTGCGCCCGGACCGGATTGCGACGCTAGAAGCGAAATCGGTCCGCAAGCGGATGAAGGACAAAGCCTTCGCGCGCGCCGTGAGCCGCGAAGACATTATTCGAGGGGCCGAAGAGCTCAACGTACCGCTCGACGAACACATCGCGTTCTGCATCGAAGCCATGCGCGGCATCGCGCCCGAACTGGGCCTTGAACCGCCTTCCACCGGCTCCCGATAGGCTTTGATGACTCCCGACCATAGCTAACCGAAGATGGACGCCGCGAGTTCCCCTTGCAGCGTTCAATGGTTGCGTCCTTGCGCCGGAGACGCCCCTTGCCGGGTTCTCCTCGCCATCGCGGGGGTGCGGCTACGCGGTTATACTTTGGCAGACTGCGCAAGATACCATCCGCTTTTTGGCCGCTCGCCTTGCTCAATTGACACCTCCCAAAGCAGACGGCTATTCTGGCAATGAGAGGTCAAGAGCTATTTATTTTGCGGTGCAAGCGTCCGACTATTTGAGGCGTGGGCGCTTCCGCGTTCGCGAACCGAGGGTGAACTTGCGGCAAGTAACCCATATGGCCTTTGGACATTATTCTGTAAGCTGGGACGGAATCGGGCGGCGTCATCGTAGCGGCTCGATGGGGATGAAATTCAGCAATGGCTGATTCTGAGGGCTTTCGGCTGACGGCCGAACTTGAGGGGGAAAGGTGCGATGCACTTTATTGGCAAACTCGAGGAGATTGAAAAGCGCTACGATGAGTTGACGGCGAAACTAAGCGACCCCAGAGTTCTCGGCGACCCGGCACATTATCAAAAGACTGCGAAAATGCACGCTGAGCTGGGGCTGATTGTTGAAAAATTCCGCGCTTGGAAGGAAATCCAGAAGGGCCTTGTCAGCGCCAAGACGCTGCTGAGCGAATCATCTTCCGATCCCGAAATGAAGGCCTTGGCGCAAGAAGAACTAGCCGAACTTGAGAAACGCCAAGAGGCCATCGAAAATGAGTTGAAGGTGCTCATGCTTCCCAAAGACCCCAATGACGAAAAGAACGTCGTTCTGGAGATTCGGGCCGGCACGGGGGGCGATGAGGCCACGCTGTTTGCGCAGGAGATTTTCCGCATGTACACGCGCTTTGCCGAGTCGCAAGGTTGGCGCGTGGAAGTTCTTTCAACGTCGGTGTCCAGTGTGGGCGGGCTCAAGGAAGTTATCGCCCTGATTGAAGGTCCCAAGGTGTATAGCAAGCTGAAATACGAAAGCGGCGTGCACCGCGTGCAACGGGTTCCGGCGACGGAGCAGCAGGGCCGCATCCACACCTCCGCGGTGACCGTCGCCGTGTTGCCGGAGGCCGACGAAGTCGAGGTGGAGATTGATCCCAAAGACATTCGTATTGACACGTTTTGCTCTTCCGGGCCGGGCGGGCAATCGGTGAACACCACCTATTCGGCCGTGCGCATCACGCACCTGCCGACCGGGATGGTCGTTTCCTGCCAGGACGAAAAGTCCCAAATCAAGAATCGCGCCAAGGCAATGCGGGTGCTCCGGTCTCGCCTTTATGAAATGAAGCTTCAGGAACAGCAACAACAGATTGTTGAGGAGCGGCGAACCATGGTGGGCACGGGCGACCGCAGCGAAAAAATACGCACGTATAACTTTCCGCAAAATCGTGTCACCGACCACCGCATCGGCTTGACTCTGCACCAGCTTGACCGAGTGATGGACGGCCGGATTGATGACATCATCGAAGCTCTCATCACGCATCATCAAGCGGAACGCTTGAAGCAGGCGGCCGTGGTCGCATAACGGGAAAGCGCCGCCAACGCGGCCGGCCGAGCGCGCCGTGACCATGGATTCCTTCGTTAAATGGCCGCAGGCCCGGCGAACACCGACTGTGCGCGAGACGCTCGCCGAAGGCTTGCGCCGACTTCTTGCCGGCCAAACCCCTTCGGCCAGCCTCGCCGCCGAACTGCTGCTGATGCAGGTGCTGTCATGCGACCGCACCACCCTTTACAGCCATAGCGAGAAAAAACTCTCCTCAGCCGAGACGGAGCGCTATTTTCACCTCATTGCCGAGCGGCTTACGGGCAAACCCACCCAATACATTACGGGCCACCAAGAATTCTGGGGATTGGATTTCGAGGTGACGCCGGACGTGTTAATTCCTCGCCCCGAAACGGAGCATTTGATTGAGGCCGTCATTGACTTGGCAGGTGAAAGCTGTCGTTCCCGCGGCGGCGGGTTACGGATGGTGGACGTCGGCACCGGCTCGGGGTGCATTGCCGTGGCGCTGGCCCATGAGTTTCCTGAGGCGAAAATTCATGCGACGGACATCTCCCCGGCTGCGCTCGGCGTCGCGGCGCGCAATGCGGAACGGCTAGGGTTTGCCGGGCGGATTCAATTTCACGAAACTGATCTGCTGACTTATTTCCTCCAACCTACCTATGCGGGAACGTTAGACTTTGTCATTTCCAATCCACCTTATGTCGGCCGCGATGAAATCGAGCACGTGCAGCGTGAAGTGCGGGACTTTGAGCCGCGGCTGGCCTGGGGCGGACTTGAGCGGGGCGATGAGGTCTATCGTCGGCTGTTTCCGCAGGCGCGGCAGGTGCTCAAGCCGGGTGGCTGGCTGGTGGTGGAGATTGGCTACCAAATGCGCGAGCCTGTGTTGGCGCTTCTAGACGAATCGTGGACGCAGGTGGAAGTCCGGCCCGACCTGGCCGGCATTCCGCGGGTTGTGATGGCTCGCCAAGCCCGGCCCGAATTGGCTTGAAACGGATGGTTCCCGAATCATCTCTGTGTCTGAGATGCGCCCTCTCGTTGTAAAAACTGCGAAACCAAAACGTCGTTGGGTTCTGGCGAGATTGGAGCGAAGACAAGTGTTGCTGGCGGGCTTGGGTCCACCGTGGGGGAGCATAGCAGACGACCGGGGGCCGCGAACGCGTTAGCGAAGATTGTCAAAGGCAAGTCTTCTTGGGATAATCTCGTTGCCGAGGAAGCCGATTCCTTGGCGGTAAAGCTTATCAAGGAGGGGAACGACCCATGAGCGTGTCGGGCGTCATCGGCATTGTCGGCGCGCTGATTTTCCTGGCGCACTTTTTTGTCGGATTGTTTAGCCGGACCCGGATCCCCGATGTCCTCTGGCTAACACTGATCGGTGTGCTTTTGGGGCCGGTGCTTCACCTGGTAACGCCGTCCAGTTTTGGCGCCGTGGGTCCTGTTTTTACCACCGTCACTCTGGTTCTAATCCTTTTCGAGAGCGGCATCGGGCTCAGCCTTGAGGTTCTCAGAAAGGCGCTGCGGGGCACGTTCTCGCTCGCCTTGCTGAACTTCGTTGTGACGATGCTGGTCGTATCCGCCGTAGCGCATGGAGTGGGTCGGCTGACGGTGACCGCCTCGCTGATGCTCGGGGCGATTCTGGGTGGAACATCGCCGACCGTCGTGATTCCACTGGCCTCGAGGCTGGAAATGTCAGAGCAGGCCAGTACCATCCTGTTTCTCGAATCGGCGATCGGTGATGTGCTCTCCATTGTGATTGCGTTGGCCTTGCTTCAGGCGGCGCAATCGGGAAACGTGGCCGTCGGGCCCGTGCTCGGCAATTTGTTGGCTGCGTTCCTATTCGCGGCCATCCTCGGGGTGGTGGGTGCGGTCGCGTGGTCCATCCTGTTGAATAGAGTACGGACCCTCGAGAATTCCTTGATGACCACCATCGCTTTCGTGTTTGTCATTTATGGGATCGTCCAGTTTTTGGGTTTTAGCGGCGCCATTGCCTCGCTCGCCTTTGGCGCGATGTTGGGCAATCTCCCTTCCATGGACACATCCTTCCTCAAGCGGTTCACGTTTCTCAAGCCCATCTCGCTCAGCAAGATGGAGCGGGCATTTTTTTCAGAGGTCGTATTTCTGGTGAAGACCTTCTTTTTCATCTACGTCGGGGTTTCCGTTCAACTGACCAACATGGGTTGGATCCTCTTTGGTCTGCTCATGACAGCCCTGATTTTCCTGTTCCGCATTCCGGTGGCGCGCTTTGGAGTGAACAAGTCGGTGCCGAAGCAAGATGCTGTGCGGATGGCGATTATGGCGCCGCGCGGGTTGGCCGCTGCCGTGCTGGCCTCATTGCCTCTCCAGGCGAAAATGCCCGGCGGTCATTTGGTGCAAGCCACCGCGTATTCCGTGATTATCTTCGGAATCGCCCTTACCTCGCTTCTGGTGTTTCTTCTGGAAAAGACGTCTCTGCGCAGGCTGTACGAAAGAATCTTTGCTGGCTTCGGTGAATCCGCCGAAGTGAGCACCTCTTCTTCGGGGTAGCCTAAGAGCACCTTTCAGGACGTCCCCAGGGGGAAAGGGGTTTTCTGGGCATCTTGACACGTTGCCCGGGGCGATTTTTTCAGGGAACCAACATGGACACAAAATCCACAGCCGCCGGCCCTGAACGCCATCGCAGGCTGCGGCGCCTGCCCACCCGTGAAACCTTACCGCCACGAACCGCCTTTGGACGTTGGTCGGCGGCAGGCGGGCGGCTGGACGAAGGGGAGTCCATCGAGCAGACGCATCCCTGGTACGCCGTCATGTGGCTGACGGGGATGGATTATTTTTCCTCATTGGCCTTTCAGGCCGGGATTGCTCTGGTGGCTGCGGGCGCGTTGGCTCCGGTTGCCACCTTCATTCTGGTGGCCGTCACTGTGCTCGGTGCGGTGCCGGTGTATGCGCAGGTTGCCAGACGATCTTATGTTGGTCAAGGGTCCATTGCCATTCTGGAGAACCTGCTCAGCAACTGGGCGTCAAAAGTGTTCGTGCTCATTCTGCTGGGCTTTGCGGCCACGGATTTTGTCATCACCATGACACTCTGCTCGGCCGACGCCGCCAAACACGCCATCGAAAATCCCTACGTCAAGCAGTATCTCCGCGGCGACCAAATGACAATCACGGTGTTGCTCTTGGCTCTCTTGGCCGGAGTGTTCTTGATGGGATTTAAGGAAGCTATCTGGGTTTCAGTCGGCTTGGGCATTCCCTATCTTGCGGCCAGCCTCATTGTCTTCTTGGACGGAGTCTGGGCAATTATGCGCCATCCCGCTCTCCTGTCGCATTGGCGCCTTTCTTTGGCTGCGCACGGCAGCCCAATGGCCATTTTCCTGGCCGCTGCAATCGTCTTCCCCAAGTTGGCGCTGGGGCTGAGCGGATTTGAGACGGGCGTTTCTGTCATGCCCTTGATTGATAATGACGGTGAGACAACAGGTGAAGAGCAGGGTCCTCCTTGGGGCCGCATCCGCGACACCTGGAAGTTGCTTTTGGCGGCGGCGTTGATTATGGGTTTCTTCCTGATGCTCTCCAGCATCGTTACGGTAGTCCTGATACCGAAGAGCGCTTACATGCCCGGCGGGCCGGCGAGCGGCCGCGCTCCGGCCTACTTGGCGCACCAACTTCTTGGAAACGTCTTTGGGACCGTTTACGACCTTCTCACCATTGCCATCCTGTGGTTTGCAGGCGCGTCGGCGATGGCCGGTTTGGTGAGCCTTATTCCGCGTTATTTGCCGCGCTTTGGCATGTCGCCGCGGTGGGTAGCCTATCGCCGTCCGACCGTGATTGTCCTGCTTTTTATCAATTTAGTGGTGACATGGGTTTTCCATGCCAGTGTGGAAGCGCAGGCTTCGGCTTTCGCCACAGGGGTGTTGGCGCTCATTCTTTCAGCAGCGGTCGCAGCCGCCATCGTTTTGTGGCGAGAATTCCGGGCCAGCCCGCGCGGTGAGCTCTGGGCACTTCCTTTAAGTGCTTATTTCTGGGGCGTCACGGCAGTGTTCGCCTATATGTGGGTTGCCAACATTTTTGAGCGCCCGGACGGAGTGATTATTTCGTCCATCTTTATTCTGACCATTCTCATTGTGGGCGCAACTAGCCGTTATCAACGCGCCCGTGAACTGCGGGTCAGCAACGTGGAATTTGTGGATTCCGATTCCGAGGAGCTTTGGTTCAAAATCGCCGGCAAGAAGGTCAACCTCGTTCCCATTCACTCCTCGACTCCCGCGACAAGAGCCAAGAAGGCTACGGAGATGCTACAAAACCATAAGATCGAAAGCCCCTTGGCTTTTCTCCACGTTAATTTGATAGATAACCGAAGCGAATTTATGACTTCTCTGCGGGTCAGGGTCTTGAAGGAAGGGGAGAATTATCTTATTAGCGTTTGGGGCGCCGTGGCCGTGGCCAATACCATCGCCTACTTAGCCGAATTGCTCGACCCCAAGTGCATTTTCCTTGAGTTGACCCGAGGCAACCTCATGTCCCAATCCCTGAATTATTTGCTGTGGGGCGAGGGGGAAACCGGCCTGATGGTCTATACCATTTTGGTTCGGTATTGGGAATGGGTGGGCGAGAAGGTCCCTCATCCCAAAATCGTGCTCACAACCGCTTGAGGGGCCTGTTGGCGCGATCGCTTCGCCGGATTATTCATACCTGCACACTCGGTCGGCAGAACCCACGACGAGGCGGCGATTCACGCGTCGCTTCTTTCCGTCCGTTGCCGATGGGTAACGTTATCCAAGGCTTAAGCCATTCACAGAGCCGCAGCGCGGGGCCTTCTAAATCCTCATTTTCCGGCAAATGAGATTTACGGAAGCCTATCATCCACCGTGGTGGGCGCGGCCAGAACGGATAGCCGATGGATATCAAAGCGTTTGTACAGATCCAGGCAAAACAGCTCCGGCGCGTCGCCGAATTTTACCGGCTTTGAGTAAACGTCGCTCAAGCTGGCAATTCCCTGGCGGATGCCAACGTTGCGGAAGAGTGTGGGTTCAAGCGCGGCCGCCGTCAGCGCCACGAGTTGGCTGCGCATCCCCTGGGCGCGAACACTGATGCGGGAAGGGTTCCATTGTGTTTTGCCCCACCGTGCCACTGCAATCAACTGCGCGGCTTCAAGGCCGACGGGACGCTTGCCGATGGCCTCGAGCATTTCGGCAAAGTTGGTAATATCATTGCGCCCGCCCGGAGAGGCGTCACCCGTGAACAGCAGGTTAAGGGTTAATACCTGCTCGTCTCGCCCGATTAGGAAAGCGACGAGGGGAATGTGGGCCGAATTTTGTGCCGTTTCGCCCATCCTGCCCTTATCGTCCAACACAATAACCAGCGGCGAGGTCCTCGGAGCTTGCATGGCTTTCAACCAAATGCCGGTTGCGGTTAGGCCGTTGCTCATTTCGAAGCGGTAGGAAAGTGTCGCGAGTTGATTGTGCATGGTGTCCGCCACGCGCCAGGGGCGCAACACGGAAATAGGATGGTAGCGAACTATTCGGCGAAGCTGGGCGCGCTCGGCTACGGCCCAAGCCGCACGGGCGGCGCCGGATGGAATTGGCGGCCGCTCAATGTCCTGAGCCATTTTCCGCGCCAGTCCCAAAATCGTCAGATTATCCTTGGGCACGCCAACCACAAGTTGCCGATAGGTTTTCATGTCCGAGCCGACCGGAATCTCACGGCTGGGGGTCTTAAGTCCAAAGTTCCTGTCGAAGAAGCGGTAGGATTGTTGCCGGTTATCCACGCCGTAGTTGTGGGCGGAGATTTGAGTGTCTTCGTGGAATTGGAACAAAGAGGCCTTGCCGTAAAGCCGATAGAAACGCTTGATGGGGTCGTAGATTTCGGGCTTGACGAGCGGGCCTCGGAAGCAGCAGTCATCTTCGGCGTTGGTGATAATGAGCGCCGGGCGAGGAGCCAGCAGGGCCGTCAGGGTAGAGTAGTCCTGGCCAACAAGAAAGTCGGGCGCATTCTGCTCGTAATCGCCCGGCTCGCCCGGTGGCCGTTCCACGCGCCCGATGAGCGAAGTGTATCCTGCGACCGGAATCGCCACCTTCACCCGTGGGTCGAGAGAGCTGAGGACAATCGTCTGCCATCCTCCTCCCGACAGTCCCGTCATGCCGATGCGCCGCGGGTCCACGTGCGGATTCTCGGAAAGGTAATCCAACCCTCTTCGCATGGCCAAATAGAAAAGCCCGACGCCGCTCACACCGGCTAAATCGAGCTGCGCGCCATACCAGTGGCTGTCGCCGGGTGTCCGCAACTCGCCCATGTCAAGCCACTCCAGATTCAGCGCGAGCATCCCGCGCAGCGCCTGATTGATGCAAAGCTTTTGCTCGAATTCCTCCGCTTTGCCTACCGGAAAGTGGCCCATCACGTCGAGAACCGCCGGAACCTTGCCCTTCAATGGTTGCGGCTCGTAGAGTAGCGCCGTGGAATAGAATCCCGGAACGATTTCATACTGGAACTTGACAATGCGGTATCCGTTCCCAGGAATCACCCCTACCTCGTGAAACTGAGGCGGTGCATCAACCCAGGCTCGCGGCCAACCGTGATATATCAGCCGCAAAAGGCGAGCACGGATGGTTTTTTCTTGCGAGGTCCATGCCTCGGCGCTTGTGGGCGTGGAAAGTTGTGGCGCGCGCTTTAACAGGTATTCTTCAAGCTGATAGGCTACAACACCCGGGGTTTCGATCCGTTGACTGAAAATCGGACCGAGCTGCTCCGGTGTGCTTTGAGCATGGGAGATCGCGCAGCCCAAAAGAAACGCAGGGACGAGACATCGCCAAGTCCCTCGGCCTCGACGTTGAACCATAGAGAGAATACCTCGCCTTCCGGGCAAAGGCCCATTCAAAGTTTACGACGCGAGCGCCCTGCGACATTGCTTGAAAACTGATGAGCACCCTCTTTGCCGCGGGGCGCAAAAACCCGGCTCGCTAATATAACGCGATTCGAATAAGGTTGGCCGTTTTTGAAACGACGATGGTCGCACCCCACCGACCCTGACGACTCCTGCTATTCGCCGGATGCGTCGGGTGGTAGGATGAGAGAGTGCCCGCCAAATGTCGCCGGGCACGTGCATGGCGCGCTGCCGGGTGGGCGGCGGAACAGGTCGTGACTTATTTGTAGATGGTGAGCTCAGAGGGCCAATTCGGAAGAAAACAAATTGGCTTGGTCGCGCTGCTGGTGGCGCTGATGTGGTGGCGGGCGGGTCCGTTGCGGGCGCAAAATCCGGAGGGCGACTTGGCGGGCACGGTCGAGGACACAACCGGCGCGCGTATTCCACGGGCGCGAATCGAGGTGAGGTCGTCGTCCACGGGATATGAGCGCAGCGCGACGAGCAACGGCCGCGGCGCATTTCGGCTCGATTATCTGCAGCCGGGCGCTTATCGCGTGGTCGTGAGCGCCCCGGGTTTTGCCCCCGCGCAATCGGATGTAAGCGTGGCCGTCAACTCCACGCGCGACATCACAGTGAGGCTTCAGCCGGCGACCGCCCATCAGCGAATCCAGGTGCGGGGCGAGGCTTCTTCCATCGCCACGCAACCACTTGACACGTCCAACGCCACGCTCGAGGGCGTGGTGACGAGTTTTGATCTTGAGACCATTCCCCTCGCTCTCCGCAGTTTTGCCAACATCGCCTATTTGGTTCCGGGCACTGAACCCGTGGAGCCTTCGGACCCCACCAAGGCGCGCATCACAGCGGTCTCCTTTGGAGGCAGCTCGGGGCTGAACGACGCCTTGACGGTGGATGGCGTGGACAATTCGGATGATTACATTGGCGGATTTCTCCAGAACATTTCGCCCGACGACATCCAGGAATTTGCCGTCAGCACGGCACAAGAAGAGGCGGACACGGGCCGGACGACGGGCGGCTCCGTGGTCATCACCACCAAACGGGGAACGAACGCTTGGCACGGTGACGCCGCGTTCTACGAGCGGGCGGCGGCGCTGAATGCCCGCTTCCCGATTGATAACCCGCCGCCCAACCCCAAGCAGCCGTTTTCCCGACAAAATTATATTGGGACGCTCGGCGGGCCGATTAAGCGAAACCGGTTGTGGTTCTTTTCTTCCTTGGAGGCAGTGCGGGAAAATGCCAGCATCGCTTACAGCCCCTCCGTGCGCCAACAGTTTTTGGCGTTAGGGACGCTCGCTGCCGAGGGATTGATTCCGGGCGTCAAATCCATTGAAGTCCCGCAGAACGTCCCGGTACCCTTCCGCGACGTGATGGCCTCAACGCGGTTGGACGGCTCCGAATCGCTAGGGGCCCAGTGGTTCCTGCGGGTTTCGGCGGATAATTACACCACCCGCAACGACCTCGTCGAACAGGCGACCTTGCCCTCGACCGGCGTCGCCTCTCACTCCAGTTACTGGAACATGGCCTTTAACCAGGAAAACGTCTTCAGCCCAACGTGGCTCGGCTCGCTTACCTTGGGCGCCAGCTACCTGCACATTACCGAACGGCGAAACTCCTACTTGGGATTTGCCCTGGCGTTTCCTTTCAGTTCGACCTCGCTGGCCACTTCGGGATTTGAGACTTTTGGCGACAACCAATTTGTCACGCCGATTACGGCGTTTCCGGTGCTCCGCAATCAGGAGAAGTATGAGCTCCGCTACGACGTGAGCCACGTGACGGGCCTTCACGCTCTGCGCTTCGGTGTAGATTTCATTCATGAGCCGGTTTTGAGCGGCGCGCTGTCGGGGACGGCGGAGCGGCTGACGGTGTTTGCTTTAGACCCTACCGACTACTTGAATGACCCCCAACAGTTCTCTGCGGACCTTACCTGCGCGGCAACGCCAGGCCTCCAAGTGACTCCGGGCACAACGTGCACGAGTTCGCCGGCGACGGACGGAAGTTTTTCGCAAAATGTCCAACGCTTGGGGCTTTATGTAGAAGACACTTGGCGCGCGACGCGGCGGATGACGCTCAACCTTGGGGCGCGTTACGACACGACGTTCGGACTATTCATCGCCTCCGGCCGGTCACAATTGGCCAATCCGGCACTCGGGACGCTGGAGTCCCTCCATATTCCGCTGGCGCACTCGGCGCCCCGGGACTACCGTGGGGCCTTGGCTCCCCGCTTGGGCCTGGTCTATGCCTTGGGCCGCGCGCGAAGGACCGTGATTCGCGCCGGTTTTGGCCTCTTTTATAATGACCTGGCGCAGAACGGTTGGGTGACGGCTTTTCAGGCGGTCAATACGCCGTCTCCGGTTTGCCTCAACCCCGGCGGGCCGGGCTGCCTGCCGGGCGCCTCATCGGGAGGCTCTGGCTCCATCATTGATCCTCATTATGAAACGCCATACGCCCTCCATGCCACGGCGGGCATCGAGCATGCCTTCAACCCCAACTGGATGGTGAGCGCCAATTACACGCATGAACAAGGCGTCCATTCCTATGCCCGCTACCAATATGAGGCGGGCTACACGTTGTTTTCCCCGTTGTTCCCCCGCGACCGGGCGATTCAAGAGGCACACGTGCCCGACGTGGCTGTCTTCCGCTCCGATAATCGCTCACGCTACGATGCGATGACGGTTCATCTGCAGGGCCACTTGGCGCGCCGCCTCGACCTAATCGCCAACTACACTTTGGCGAGCGCCAAGACGTGGGGTTGCGTGCTCGGTGAGTTGTTCGATTATGTGGACGGGGTTTGCAATCCCTTGGACGCCTTCGGAAAAGGCGATTTTGGGCCTTCAGGAGAAGATGTGCGGGACCGGGGAGTGGTGGCGGGAGTGTTTTATCTGCCGGACGGGTTTGAATTCTCTTGGCTCGGGCAAGCGGAGACCGCCCGGCCCTTTACCCTGACGACGCCGGTGGACGTGAATGGTCTCGGCGACGCGCAGGACGACCGCGCCGTCGTCAACGGCGTTCAAACCTCCCTCGACGAATTTCGAGGCACGCCGTACATTCAGATGGATGCCCGCGTCGCCCGACCGTTTACAGTCGGCGAACGGGTCGCCGTGTCGCCTTTTATCGAGTTCTTTAATCTGTTCAACCGCAACAATCCGGGCGCCAATTACGTGACGGACATCGCCGCCTTGCCGGAACATGTCAACAATCTCTACAATGTCACAGCGATTTGCGAGAACGCGGCCTGCACGGAAAGCGTCCCGCTAACCAACTTTAAGCCTCTGCTGGTGCCGGCCGGTGCTTTGGGGGATTTCTTTGGGCCTGGCACCACCGTCGGCATCCCGTTCGCCGCGCAGTTTGGCGCGCGCGTGACCTTTTAAGGCGCGATTAATATTTCCGCAAAACGCCGATGACGCGCCCTTGAATTCTGACTTCGCGGGCATCCACAATCACCGGGTCCATTTGGGCGTTGGCGGGTTGCAGGCGTATGCGGCCGTCGGGCTCATGAAAGAAGCGTTTGAGCGTTGCATCGGTGCCGCCCAGCAACGCCACCACAATGTCGCCGTTTTGGGCGGTCGAGCCACCCTCGACTAAAATATAATCCCCGTCGCAGATATGGTCGTCCACCATGGAATCACCTTTCACTTTAAGGACAAAAATGCCATCCTTGCGGCCGGCGAAATCGCTCAATGAGAATGTCTCCGGCGTCGAAACGGCCTCCACGGGGTAACCGGCGGCAATACGACCGAGCAAAGGAAATTCCATGCGCGTGGCAGCCTGCTCGCCGGAGCTTACGGCGTCTCCAGCAGGGGCGCCGAGCCTTTGGGCCGCTTTTGGGAGCTTGATGGGCCGCAGCGCGACCTTGCTAAACGGAACGGAGGCGGGGAAGGCGACCACCTCGACGGATCGGCTTCGGTTGTAACCTCGACGGATAAAACCCTTTCGCTCCAACGTATCGAGATGCTTGTGAACCGTGGCCACGGACGAAAGGCCCAGCCCTTCGGCAATCTCTTCAAAGCTCGGGGAA
>JAKASC010000015.1 GCA_021828245.1 Acidobacteriota bacterium | reverse complement strand
AGCAGCAGCACAGAGGCTAATGAGCGGGGAGCAGCTTCGCGCCGGTAGAGGGCTCGGAGTTTCGCCTCGCCGGACGCGGCCGCAGGGCGAGTTCTGGAAAGAAAAAGTTATGGCGAGCCAACGCCTCGATTCCATTCAAGCGGTGAAGGGCACGCGCGACCTGTTGCCGCCGGAGACCGCTCTCTGGCAGCGCGTCGAGGAGGAAGCGCGTCGCGTGTTTCGCGCCTACAACTTCCATGAAATCCGCACGCCGATTCTGGAGCCAACGGGACTTTTTGCGCGCAGCGTGGGCGCCGACACGGACATCGTCATGAAAGAGATGTACACCTTCCGCGACCGTGACGACGAATCGTTGACCCTGCGCCCGGAAGCCACGGCGTCCGTCGTGCGAGCCTTCATCGAGCATCGCCTCTTCAACGAAGGCGGCCTTCACAAGCTCTACTACATCGGCCCGATGTTCCGCCGCGAGCGGCCGCAAAAGGGCCGCTACCGGCAGTTTTACCAGATAGGCGCGGAGACGCTCGGCTCCGATCATCCGGCCATTGATGTTGAAACCTTGGAGATGCTCCATCTGCTGCTGGAGCGATGGGGTCTCGAAGAGTCCACGTTGTTGCTGAATTCCGTCGGCTGCCCGCGCTGCCGCCCGGAATATCTGAAGGCGTTGCGACGGGCGCTCGACGGCGTTCGCGACCGGCTTTGCGCGGATTGCCAGCGGCGCGCCGTGACCAATCCCTTGCGGGTGCTCGATTGCAAAGTTGAAGCCGACCAGCCCATCATCGAAACGCTGCCGCGCATGGCGGACTTTCTGTGTCCGGAGTGCCGCCAGCACTTTGAAGCCGTCCAGAGCGGCCTTCGGGAACGCGGCATCGCCTTTCAGCACGCGCCGCGCCTGGTTCGGGGTCTCGATTACTACACGCGGACAACGTTTGAAATCGTCAGCGGCGCGTTGGGCGCGCAGAACGCCATTCTCGGCGGCGGGCGCTATGACGGCCTCTCGGAGATGCTCGGCGGCCCGCCCGCGCCCGGCTTCGGATTTGCCATCGGCGAAGATCGCCTTGTCCTGGCCGTGAAGGAAGCTCAAGCGCGACAAGGCCGTGAAGAGATAGAGGGCGGACCGCTCGTCTATATCGCCTGGATGGGCGAAGCGGCGACGGATCCGGCCGCCAAGCTGGCGCGCGAGCTTCGCCGCCAAAACCTGAGTGTTGAAATCAGCCCTACGGCCATCAAATTGAAAAAATCGCTCGGCATCGCCAGCAAGCTCAAGGCGCGCTTCACCGTCATCATTGGCGAAGGCGAGCTGGCCGACGGGCGCTATCAAGTCAAAGACATGGCGACCGGCCAACAGACTGCGGTCGAGGCCGGTCAGGTCGTTCAGGTTCTTCGGCAGAATTCAGCCACCGCCGCGTGACAAGCGCGAGCTTCGGTCAAGGCCGAAAAAAATGCAGACGGAGCGGAAATTGGAACTGGACCATTTGGGTGATTGGCGGCGAACCCACCATTGCGGCGAATTGCGGCCCAGCCACGCCGGGCAGAAGGTCTTTCTGGCCGGATGGGTGGATCGTCGCCGCGACCTGGGCAACCTGATCTTTCTCGATTTGCGCGATCATACCGGCATCGTGCAGGTGGTTTTGAATCCCGAATTCAGCCCGAGCGCCCACGACAAAGGCGAGCAAGTGCGCAGTGAATACGTGGTGGGCGTGGAAGGGGAAGTGGTGGTTCGAGCCGAGCAGACGGTCAACCCGCAGATTCCCACCGGCCAAGTTGAGGTGCAGGCGCGGCAACTGTTGCTGCTGAATGACGCCAAAACGCCGCCGATTCCGCTCGATGACGCCGCCCGCCCGAGCGAAGAGTCGCGCCTTCGTTACCGCTACGTGGATTTGCGGCGCGCCCGCATGCAGCGCAATCTACGGCTGCGGCATCGCGCCGCCCTGCTCGTCCGCCAGCACATGAGCGAGCACGGATTCATCGAAATCGAGACGCCGTTCCTCACCCGTTCCACGCCCGAAGGCGCGCGCGATTATCTCGTTCCCAGTCGGCTGCGCCCCGGCCATTTCTACGCTCTCCCGCAGTCGCCTCAACTCTTCAAGCAGCTTCTGATGATCGGCGGCTTCGACCGCTATTTTCAGATTGTCCGTTGCTTCCGCGACGAAGACCTGCGCGCCGACCGCCAGCCGGAGTTCACCCAGATTGACGTCGAGATGGCGTTTCCCCAGCGCGAGGAGCTGTTTGAAATCATCGAGCGGCTGATGCACAAGCTGTTCGCTTTGGTGGACGCGCGGATCGGGCTGCCCGTTCCTCGCCTCACCTACGCCGAGGCGATGGAGCGCTACGGTTCCGACAAGCCGCACACGGGCTTTGGGCTCGAATGGTCGCGCCTCACCTTGCCGGCGGCGGCTTGCCAGGCGCTGAAAGCCGACCCATCCGCCAAGGCCTTGCGCGTGCCCGAAGCCGAACCTTTTTCGCGCAGTCAACTCGACCAGCTTCAGGATTTGGCGAAGGCTTCGGGGGCGGGTTGGTTCTCCTACGTCAAAAACGAAGCGAATGGATTTCGCTCGCCCTTGACCAAGCCCTTGGGCGAGGCGGCGGTCGAGTCCTTGGCTCGCGCCGCCGGCCTTTCGCCGGGGGAAATTCTGCTGTTGATCGGCAGCAAAGGGGAAGCCCCGTCGCCGCTCAAGACCCGCCAATTGGACGAAGCGTCGGGGGCGCTGCGGCTCAGATTGATCGAGCGGTTGCGCCTCGCGCCGCGCGCCGCGTGGAATTTCGTTTGGGTCGTGGATTTCCCGATGTTTGAGTACGACGAGAAGGAGAAGCGCTTTGTTGCCATGCACCATCCTTTCACCTCGCCGCGCGAGGAGGATTTGCCCAAGCTCGAATCCGACCCGGCGGCCGTCAAGGCGCGGGCTTACGACTTGGTGCTGAACGGCCAGGAGATTGGCGGCGGCTCGATTCGTATGCACCGGCGCGACATCCAGGCGCGCGTGTTCCGGGTGCTCGGCCTCAGTGAGGAAACGGCGCGCGAGCGTTTCGGCTTTCTCCTGGACGCGCTCGAATCCGGCGCGCCGCCGCACGGCGGCATCGCGCTCGGCTGGGACCGCATCGTGGCGCTCATGGCGGGCGAATCGAACATCCGCGAAGTGATCGCATTCCCCAAAACTGCCAGCGCCGTGGATTTGATGTGCGACGCCCCCGCGCCCGTGGATCCCGAGCAGCTTGAAGAGTTAGGGCTGGAAATCCGAAAGTCGAAACTCGAAGCCTAAAAGCGACGACTATTCGCTTGAAGGACGGCTTGGAGGGGCAACCATGACGCTCGCGCGCGATGAGCGAAGCTCGGACCGAGTTTGAGATTCCAAAGTCGAATTTCAGCCCCTCGCTAGGACAATTGATGCCGACCCTCCGCCAAACCAAGGAATTAGGAAAAATCCAAAAGTCCTTTGTGCCCGTGGAGGTCGTTGAAAGGCGCATCTACCTCATCCACGGGCAGAAGGTCATGCTGGACACTCATTTGGCGGAATTGTATGGCGTCAAGACCTTTAACTTGAACAAAGCCGTCAAGCGAAACCTGGAGAGATTCCCGGAAGATTTTATGTTCCGCCTGACGCGCGAGGAGTGGGCATCCTTGAGATTCCAAATTGGAATGTCAAAAACCGCTCGCCGCGGCGGGCGACGCACCCTCCCTTACGCTTTCACGGAACAGGGCGTGGCCATGCTGTCGAGTGTGCTCAACAGTCAGCGCGCCATTCAGGTGAATATCGTAATTATGCGAGCCTTTGCGAAGTTACGAGAGCTGCTGTCGAGCCATACTGAAGTTCTGCGACAGCTTGACCGGCTCGAGCGGAAGTACGAGGGCCATGACGCTCAGATTAAGGCGGTGTTCCGCGCCATTCGCAGCCTTGTTCAAGCGCCGGCAAAACCCGGGCGCAAAATTGGCTTCAACCCGCCGCCGGCCGCTCCGGCTCCGAAGGGAAATTAATGTCCGTCATTCGCATTTTGCCGGAAGCCGTTGCCAACAAAATCGCCGCCGGCGAGGTGGTGGAGCGGCCGGCTTCGGTGGCCAAGGAACTTCTCGAAAATTCGCTCGATGCCGGCGCGCGCCAGGTTGAAATTAACGTCGAGGGCGGCGGAAAGCGCCTGATTCGCGTGGTGGACGACGGCTGCGGCATGACGCGCGACGACGCCTTGCTGGCGTTTGAGCGCCATGCGACCAGCAAAATCCGCAGCGCCGACGACCTGATGGAGGTGCGAACCCTCGGCTTTCGCGGCGAAGCGTTGCCCTCTATCGCCGCCGTTTCTCGGCTCATCTTGGAAACCCGCCATTCCTCGGAGCCTTCCGGCGCTCGCGTGGAAATGGCAGGCGGAAGGTTGCGCGACGTGAAGGAAATGGCTCGCCCCGCGGGAACCACCATCGAGGTGCGCGACCTTTTTTACAACACGCCGGCGCGTCGCAAATTTCTTAAGTCGGAATCCACCGAGCTCGGCCACGTTGCCCAGCTCGTGACCCATTATGCCTTGGCGCATCCCGACAAGAAGTTTCGCCTGGCGTCGCTGACGCATGAAATCTTGAACGCCCCGCCCGCTTCCAGCCCGCGCGAGCGCGTCTATCAGGTGATGGGCGGACAATTGCTCGAGCAGCTCATCGAATTGGGTCCGGTGGAGCGCCGCCTGCCTTTGGTGGCCGAGCCGGACGCGAGCGAGGAGCCGGGGCCTGCCGGCGAGCCCCGCACGGCCGGCCTTTCCGGCTTTATTTCTCGGCCCGAGGTGCAGCGGCTGAACCGCCTTCAGATTTATTTTTTCATCAATCGCCGCCTGGTGCGCGACCGCCTGCTTCTGCACGCTGTCAATGAGGCTTATCGGAACATTCTACCGGCGGGCATGTTTCCCGTGGCGCTGATCTTTCTGGAGCTTCCGCCTTCGGAGGTGGATGTCAACGTCCACCCGGCCAAGACGGAAGTGCGATTTCGCCACGCTTCCTTCATCCACGACCTGGTGCGCGACGCCCTTCGGCAGGGTTTATTGGCGGCTCGCCCCGTGCCGGCCTTTCCAATGCCCAAGCGAAATCCGCCGACGGCGCGGGAGCCGGAGGAAATTGAAGCCCGCGAGCAATTGGCCGAGGATGCGCCCGCCTCTTCCGCCGTCAATTCTCTTCCCATGTCCGATTCCGCTGCCGGCGCGCCCGCGGATTTTCGTTTGAGCGCTCCCGTGCCGGAGCCTATGACGGCCTCTTTGCCGCTCGAAGCCGGGCTTGCGGTCGTGGGAGGCGGCCACGAGTCGGCGGAAGCACCGTTTCAGCCGACGCTCGGCTCGCAGGCCGCGGGAGAATTTCCCTCCAACCTTCGGCCGCTCGGCCAAATCGAGGAGAGCTTTATCGTGGCCGCCAATGCCGAAGGACTTTGGATCATTGATCAGCACGTCGCGCACGAGCGCATCCTCTTTGAGCAGCACCTGCGCGCGCGCGAGCACGCTCCCATCGAGGGCCAGCGGCTGCTGTTGCCGATGGTGGTCGAACTGCGCCCCGAGCAACGGGCGGCGTTCCAGGACATTGCTCAGGAATTGGCCGCCAACGGCTTTGAGGCTGAGCCGTTCGGCCAGCACACCGTGGCCATCAAGACCGCGCCCGCCGACGTTCGCTCGGAACAGGTGGAGAAACTGCTTTTGGACATTCTCGATAGCGTCGGCGCGGAAGCGCGCGCGATTTCGCTCGGCGAATTGCGCGGCAAGATTGCCGCTTCGGTGGCTTGCCATGCGGCCATCAAGGTCCACACGCCGCTTGACCGCGAAAAGATGGATTGGCTGCTCCTGGAACTGAGCCGCACGGACTGCCCCATGACGTGCCCGCACGGGCGTCCGGTGGTTCTAAAATACGGCTTGCGGGAGATTCAAAAAGCCTTCAAGCGGATTTAGGCCGCGGCTCCCATCGTCGAAAGCGAAAAGTTGAATCGTGCCTCGAACTCTGGTGATTGCCATTGACGGGCCCGCCGGCGCGGGCAAGAGCACCGTGGCGCAAGGCGTGGCCCAGCGCCTCGGCTTGGCCTACGTGGATAGCGGGGCCAGTTATCGCGCCGCCGCGCTCGCGGTGCTGGAGCAGGGGCTTTCCCCCGACGATGAACTGGCGGTCAAGCGCGCGCTCGAACACGCGGAGATTCGCTTTTCGTCCGAGCCCGGCCAGCCCCGCGTTTGGCTGAACGGCCGCGACGTGACGGCGCGCATCCGCTCGCCCGAAGTGACGTTGGCGGCTTCCCGCGTGGCGCGCTTGCCCGCCGTTCGCCAAAAAATGATTGCCTTGCAGCGATCCTTGGCCGCCGGGCGCGGCGTGGTGATGGAAGGTCGGGACATTGGCACGGTGGTGTTTCCCGATGCGCCGCTTAAAATCTTTCTCGACGCCGACCCGCGCGAGCGGGCGCGCCGTCGCCTGGAGCAGAATCGTCAACAGGGCGAAGGTTCCACCCTGGAGCAGACGGCGAGCGAGATCGAGTGGCGCGACCAACTGGACGCTCAACGCACCCTCTCTCCGCTGGTGGCCGCCGCCGACGCCTATCGGATGGACACGACAACTCTCAACGCCGAACAGGTTATCGAGCGCATTGTGGCGCTCGCCCAGGAAAAACACTTGCTCCCACAAGAGGCCCCATGAAACTTCATCATGTGCTGGAAGCGCAACAATTCGACCGAGCCACGCTGAGCCATCTCTTTGACGTCACGCAAAAAATGGAACACGTGGTGGCCCAAGGTGGCGTCAACACGTACCACAATCGCATCATGGCGGCGCTGTTTTATGAGCCGTCCACGCGCACCCGCTTTTCGTTTGAAACGGCCATGCATCGGCTGGGCGGGCGGGTCATCTCCACCGAAAATGCCGGCGAGTTTTCCTCCGCCGCCAAGGGGGAGACGCTCGAGGATACCATCCGCATTCTGAACGGTTACGCCGACGTGATTGTCTTGCGCCATCACGAAATCGGCGCGGCGCGTCGGGCCGCGAGCGTTTCGCGCGTTCCCATCATCAACGCTGGCGACGGCCCCGGCCAGCATCCCACGCAGGCGCTCCTTGACCTCTACACCATTCGCAAAGAGATGGGGAAAATTGACGGCCTCAAGATTGCCATGGTCGGCGACCTGGCGCAGGGCCGCACGGTGCGGTCGCTGGCCTACCTGTTAAGCCGCTATCAAGGGGTGAAAATGTTTTTTGTCGCGCCGCCGCTGCTCAAGATGCGGGAGGACATCTTGGAGCATTTGCGGGAGCATGGCGTGGAATTTGTGGAAGAGACGGCGCTCGAGCCGGTGCTGCCGCAGGTGGATGTGGTTTATCAAACCCGCATTCAGCGGGAACGCTTTGGCGACCGCCTGGCCGATTACGAAATGTGCCGCGGCATTTACGTTCTGACCCATGAAGCGTTGCGTCGGCTGCCGGCCCACGCCATGATTATGCACCCGCTGCCGCGCCTGGACGAAATCGCCATGGAAGTGGACGATGACCCGCGCGCCGCCTATTTTCGCCAGGCCCAAAACGGTCTTTACGTCCGCATGGCTTTGCTCAGCTTGGTGCTCGGCGCGCCCTCCTCCGCGACGGCCGACGGCTCCTGAAATCACGGCGTGTTATCCGCCCCACCCGCTTTCGTTGAGCGATGGGTTGATCGTCGCCCTGCGCAACACCGGCCGCTCGACCGAACGGCATCATGCTTCCCGTCCTCCCTGTAACTTCCGTACTAGTACCCCCGTACTCTAGAGTCCCAAACCGCACTTCGTTAGCCTACTTGCGGAAGCGCGAAGCCGGCTTCCGCCGTGCTATGGTTGAGCGAAAAAAAGCCGAGACTCCCATCGGTCAGCGACTCCGCCAATTGCGGGAGAGCAAAGGTCTGTCCCAAGGCGATATTGAGAGCAAAACCGGCCTGTTGCGGTGTTACATCTCTCGGGTTGAAAACAGCCACACCGTGCCGTCGCTCGAGACCCTGCAGCGCTTCGCGCACGGCCTGGATGTTTCCCTGTATGAAATCTTTTATGAAGAGGACCCACCGCCGAGCCGCGGGGCGTCACGGACCAAGTCGAGCCGCGAGCAACCACCGGCCGCGCCCGAAGACAAAGCCTTCCTCGGCAAATTGCGCGAACTGGCGCCGCGTCTCTCTCCCCAGGACCAGGAGATGTTGCTCGCCTTGGCCAAGAAGTTGGCTGGAGAATAAAAGAGTGTTGCTCACGCCGCCGAGCCCGGAGAACTTTGGCAGCCCGGATAACTCGCAAAGATGACTTGCCCCGTCCAGCCCAGTTCCCGAATGCCCGCCTCGCTCGAATAGTAAGCTCCAATGACCCAATGCTTCAGGTCAACGAAGTGGTCGTAGAGCGTGACCGGCTTCTCCTCCGGAATCAGCGGATGGCGAAGGGCCGGATGGTGCTTCTCCGGGGCGGGCGGTTGCGAGGCGTCATTCAAAATGGACAATTGCTCGGCTTCGGTAAGCTCCTTGAACGGCGCGCCGTAGCGCCGGCGGGCTTCGGCGTCAAAGGCGCCCAAGGCGTCGAGCAGCCGCTGGCGCGCCGGCGCAGGAACAGAAACAGTCCCCTGCGGCACGCTGTTGCCCGTGGCAAAATCTTGCCCCGCGTTGGCCGGCAGCACGCTCAACAACAGATCAATAAACCGATGGATTTCGGCTTTCTTGGAACCGGGCGCAATCAATTCGCCCAAAACAATCAAGGTGGCGTCTTGGTGCTCGTCGAGAAAACTCGGATGCCACGCTTCGGAAGCTGCGGCGGTGGGCGCTGCGGCGGGCATGGCCATTCCCATAGCCGCAGGACTTGCGGCCGCGTGGGCGGCGCCGGGCAAAGCCAAGCCGGCTCCCGCGCCCGCCAACAAGGCGCCCATCATTCCGCGTCGTGTCATGCGGCGGCCGCCTCGCCCGGCGGACTCGGGTGAATTTCCCTTTCCCTTGCGCGCGTTCCCCTTCATGGTGAATTCCTCCCACAAGACTCTAGCAAAACCTTGTCCGGGTTTCCAGCCTAACCAGCCTCGTGCGTTTGAAATTTCGTATCCTCGATGACCGCTGAAACGAAGTCAAACGGAAGCCTCGCGCTACGTTGGACGAACGTTGCGGCTTGCCGAGCGCAGCTCCAGCTCGGCGAGCGCCTGCTCGAGGCGATTTTCTAAAATGACCTCGGGACGATAATTCTCAATCTTGAGGCGGCTCACAGCCTCTTCCGGCAGGGCGCGGCGCGGCGCCAAACCGACGATTTCGCTGCCGGTCACTTCTGCGCCCAAGGCCTGGGCGGCCCGCTCGACCGCCTGGAAAGCCGTTTCGATGGACGTGGTTTCATAATCGGTCAAGTTCAAGGCGACTTGCGCTCGAGCGCGGCTCGGGAGCCTCAAGCCAATGGCCTTCACGGACGGCAAGCCGCCGCTCGAAGCGCGAATCTTGCGCGCCACGGCCCGCGCGAGAGGCCCGTCGTCCGGACTTAAGAAAATGTTAAAAGCAATGAGCGGCTTTCTTGCGCCCACGGCGGTGGCACCGGCCGTCGGATGCAGGCGCGGCTCGCCAAAATCCGGCCAGAGGGTCGGGTCGCAGCCGATCCGTTCCCGAAGCCGTTCAAATTGCCCGCGACGAATGTTCTCGAGCTGCCGACGTTCGGGCCGTCGCGCCGCCGCCTCATACAGATACGTCGGGATTTGGAAGCGGCGCCAAATCTCTTCGGCTACTCGGACGGCCAAGCGCGCGCACTCCTCCAGCGTGACGCCGCGCACCGGAACGAACGGCACCACGTCCGTCGCGCCGAGGCGAGGATGGACGCCTTGGTGGCGGGTGAGGTCAATCAACTCGGCGGCGCGACCCACCCCGCCGAGCACCGCCTCCGCCAAACTCTCCGGCGCGCCCACCAGCGTGATGACCGAACGATGGTGGTCCCAGTCCATCTGCCGGTCGAGCAACACCACCTCCGGCGACCCCAGCATCGCCTGGACGATGGCGTCCACCTTGACTGGGTCGCGCCCTTCGCTGAAGTTCGGCACGCACTCCACCAGCACGTCCATAAGGGCAATCTATCATGTCTGGGAGCGCCGGCTGAAAAGCCACGGACGGCGGTTCCGCCGGGACCCCGATGTTCCCCGACCCGCTGAGGCCTTCCAGTTCCCGCTTCGGCAGGGCTATGGCTTCAGTTGCTGTTGCAGACGCGCGTTTTTCTCGGCCACGCCCTCCGCCAACTGCCGCTTATAGGCTGCGAGCTTCTCCGCCAACTCGGCATCCGAAGTGGCAAGAATCTGAACCGCCAGCACGGCCGCATTCACCGCGCCCGGTTTGCCGATGGAGGTGCAAGCGACGGGCACGCCGCTCGGCATCTGGACGATGGAGAGCAGGGAATCGAGCCCGGCCAAGCTCGTGGTGGGCATCGGAACGCCGATGACGGGAAGGGAAGTTTCCGCCGCCACCACGCCGCCCAAATGCGCGGCGCCGCCGGCTGCGATAATCAAAACCCGAAGGCCCCGCTCCGCCGCCGCGCGCGCGTAGTCGGCGGTTTGGGCGGGCGAGCGATGCGCGCTCAACACCCGCGCCTCAAACGGCACGCCGAATTTGTTGAGCGTTGCGGCCGCCTCGCTCATTACCGGCCAATCCGTATCACTGCCCATTAAAATGCCCACGCGGGGCTGGTTAGCTTGAGACATTTGACCGTTCTCCTTGAGTTGTTTTTTGACGCGAGATGTGAAAGTGGTTGCGCTTCCGGCTCTTTTAAGAGGACCGTCCTTGGCCCTGCAAGGGATTGGGCGACAATCCTTCGGGCATCGGCGTGGAGTGGCGCAAGCCTTTGGCGCCGATATCGCGCCGGTAGTGCATCCCCTCAAAATGAATCATCTCGACGGCGGCGTAGGCGCGCGCCACCGCCGACGGCAAATCGGGAGCGATGGCGGTGACGCCCAGCACGCGGCCACCGGCGGTGAGCAATTGGCCCTCGCGGAAAACCGTGCCGGCATGAAAAATCTTGACGCCGCCCTGCGATTCCGCCGCCTCATATCCTTCAATGACCTTCCCCGTTTCCGGCGGGCCGGGATAACCCTTCGACGCCAACACCACCGTCACCGCCGGGTTCGGACTCCAGCGCCCTTGAACCGACGTTAAATTGCCTTCGAGCGACGCTTTGAGCAGTTCCACCAAATCGGAGCGCAAGCGCATCAACATCGGTTGGGCTTCCGGGTCGCCGAGCCGAACATTGTATTCCAAAACTTTGGGACCCTCGGCGGTCAGCATCAGGCCGCAATAGAGAAAGCCTTGATACGGCGCACCCTCGGCCTCCATGCCGCGCAACGTTGGCAGCACAATCTGACGGATGATGTCCTGCCGAAGCGCGGGCGCCAGGAGCGCATCGTCGCTGTACGCTCCCATCCCTCCCGTATTGGGGCCGAGATCGCCCTCCAGCAAGGCTTTGTGGTCCTGCGCGGGCGGCAGCGGCAAAATTCCGCCACGAGCGTCCGCCAGCACGATGAATGACATCTCTTCGCCGACCAGACACTCCTCAATGACCACGCGCGCACCCGCTTCGCCGAGCGCCCGCCGGCGCATAAAGGCTTCGAGCGTGAGCTCCACTTCCTCGCGCGTCCGAGCCACCACCACGCCCTTGCCTGCCGCCAAGCCCTCGGCCTTGATAACCACCGGCAGAGGAAACTCGCGCGCCGCGCGCGCGGCCTCCTCAAAGCTTTCGGCAACCGCAAAGCGGGCGGTCGGAATGCCGTAACGCTGCATAAACTGTTTGGCGAAGATTTTGCTCGATTCCAACCGTGCCGCCTGGCGCGTGGGACCGAGGATGGCTCGCCCGGCCTTTTGAAATTCATCCACCACGCCCGCCGCCAGCGGCGCCTCCGGACCCACCACCGTCAGCTCGGCGTTCAGCTCGTTGGCCAACCTCAGCATGTCCGCCGGGCGAGTGAGGTCCACGGGAAAGCACTCGGCTTCCGTGGCAATGCCGGCGTTGCCGGGCGCGCAAAAGATGTCGTCCGTCAGTTGACTCTCCCGCAACTTGTACACCAAAGCGTGTTCGCGTCCGCCCGACCCTAAAACCAAAATATTCATAGGAGCCGTTACACTACCGAGAGAGGGGAGGCCTTGTCAAATGGCAGCATCGGAGGGTAGTGCCCGAGACGGGCGGTGACGGGCCTCCAGACGTGTCCCACCCGCTGGCGCTGTCGCCTCATCGTGAAGGGGAAAGAAGCATATCCACGCCCTGCACGCAATGAGACACGCAAGAGCCTCACAAGGGCTTCATGAAGATGCGCCGCGGATGATCCGCAAACATTCATCCTTGGTCTTGCTACAATCCACAAGACCTATGAGATCAGGCTTCCCAAGCTTCAACTGCTTGGCCATCTTGGAAATGAGCGTGTCCGTTATGTCGTGCCGTGGCCCGTGGGAGATGCAAGTCCGCGACAAGATTGTTCCGTCCGCGTCACACAGAGTGAACCAGATGTGGTCTCTCCCTTTGTCCTCGCACTTGCAACCCAATTTGCTCGTCAATTGTTTGCGCGTTTCCTCTGAGTCGAGTCTGGCCATGCAGTTAACGGAGGCTTACGAGGCTCTCAAATTTTTCAAAGTCCTTCTTGAGGGAGGGGGACAGGCGGCTGGCGTTTTCTCTTAGGAACTCGTACTGGCCGATGAACGCCGCGTAGAATCGGTTTAAGGCGGTCGAGAGGTCATCAGCGTAGGCGAACACATCGGTCTGAGGCTGGCTGATTACATAGCCGACTTCGTCCGTCTCGACTTCGATCACCATGGGGGAACGGAGGCGATAACGGCGGTCGGGAATGTCCGGTAGGCGGAGAACGCACCTACCCGCCGAAGCATCGATAGTCGTGGCCGACGAAAACACAGGATCCGCCACGGAGGCGGTCCAGCTATAAGAATGACACCGTGCCTCGCCACTGATTTGCAAAAGGGCCATGAGTAGGCATCCTCATTTCTTCTTTAGGCTCTCCGGGGCATCAACGAAAACGAAGTTTCCTGTGGTTGCCTGATAGATTGGGTTGCCGTTGTTGTCAAATTCCGAGGTTCTGAGCACCTTGGCCACAACCGGCTTGACGCGGACTACCGAACCGTCGTCAAGCTCATATCTGCTCCACGGCTCTTCGGACTTCACAACGGACACCTCGACCGCGTCAACTTCCTTGGCCGTTCCATCCGGTAAAAGAAGCTTTACCTTAATAGCCATAGATTTAGACAAGCGCGCGACTTCGGCCGCCAAGACCCAGCCCCTGAGTCGGATGCAGAAGGGTTTGGGGCGTTTCCTCTAGCTCGTAGCCAAATAGTCCCATTCAGTAAATAAAGTGTACACCAATACGTAAACGTTGTCAACCGCGTCCTTCTTCATTCACGCGGTGCGGCTTCGGAGAGGCCAGTAATTATCACTATCACTGCGTCTCGATCCGTCTTCTCGACACGCTCTCCGGGCACCGCCGATGGCGTGGCACTCGCGCCAACTACCACCTGCGGGGCTCAGCCCCGCGAAAGCGGTTGTCACCAGCGCCTTCAAGCCTCGTCCTCTTCAGAGTTCGCCGCGCTTCATTTGGCCGATCAAGTAATCGCACGAACGCGCGCAGAGCGTCATCATCGTCAAGGTCGGATTCTGACAGCCGGAGGACGGAAACGCGGCGCCGTCCATCACGAAGAGGTTCTTCACATCGTGCGACTGCTCGAATTGATTGAGGACCGAGGTTTTGGGATCGTTCCCCATGCGCGCCACGCCGAGTTCGTGGATGGCCCAGCCGGGCGTCGTGGGTTTGGCGTACGTCCGAATGTTTTTCGCGCCCGCCGCCTCCAGCATTTCGGCCATCGAATTGGCCATGTCTTGCACCATGGCGAACTCGTTGTCGCCGTATTTCATGTGGAAGCGCAAGACGGGAATGCCGAAGGTGTCCACCACGTTGGGATCAATTTCGACGTAGTTCTCATAGCGCGCCAGCGACTCTCCAAAGCCGCCAAAGCCGATGGTCACCTTGGGATCAAACAGGGCTTTTTTGAAATACCCTCCAAAACCGCGGGCGTTCCAATTGTACTCGGCGCCGCCGCCGCCCTCGTAGCCATAACCGCGAATAAAGCTTTTCACGCGGCTGGAGGGATCGAACGGCAAATTGCGGAAGCGGACAACGTAGAGGTCGGCGGGCCGCTTGGGCCCATCCACGGTGGGCTTGTCCGCGACGCCCTCCAGTTCACCTGCCGCCCCGCCGCCCATCACGTTATCCATCAGGTAATGACCCAGCACGCCGCTCGAATTGGCGAGGCCGTTCGGATATTCGCGGCTCTTCGAATTGAGCAGGATGCGCACCGACTCGAGCGCCTGCGCGCACAACACCACGGCGCGACCCTGAATCGTCTTTGCCTGGCGCGTGAGGCGGTCAATGTAGAGCAGCCCGCTGGCGCGGTGGGTGCTCGGGTCCATCAGCACCTGATAGGCCATGGCGTTCGGGATTAGCGTGCAGCGGCCGCTGGCGAGCGCATCGGCGACGGTCGTGAAGTAGGAATTGAAATACGAATGCGTGATGCAGCCGCGATGGCACGGCCCGCAATAGTGGCACGGCGGACGACCGTGGACGCTGCGGGTCAAATTGGCGCAGCGCGCCAGCGTCATCGTGCGGCCCATCTTCTCCTTGACGCGCACCCGAAATTGCGTCTCGCCGCAACTCAGCGCCATGGGCGGCTGGAACTTGCCGTCCGGCAATTGCGGCAGGCCCTCCATCATGCCGGTGATGCCGCAGTATTCCTCCACGAGGTCGTAATAGGGCGCCAGGTCTTTGTAGCTGAGCGGCCAATCCACGCCGTAACCGTCATAGGAGGCGGCTTTCAGGTCGTATTCGCTCAAGCGCAGGCTCACGCGTCCCCAGCAGTTGGTGCGCCCGCCAATCATGCGGATGCGGCCCTGCCAACTGAACGGCATATCCGCCGCGTGCGTGTACGGTTCATCGAGATCGTTGCAGTACCACCCATAGGTATATTCATCGCACGCATAACACTGCATTTGGACGGGCCGTGTCTTCTCCAAGAGATAAGGAGCCAGATTGCGATATTTCAGCTCGAAGGCCGGTTTGTGCTCGGTGAAGTTGGCGTCGGATTGCGGTCGGCCGCAATCTACCAGCGCCACCTTCATCCCCGCCTCCGACAGCCGTTTGGCAGCCCAGCCGCCCGAAGCTCCCGATCCCACCACAATTGCGTCATACGTTGGTAAAGGCATTGGTTAATCCCCCCAAGAAAAAATGAGATGGCATCTTCCCATAGAGACGCGCAGGAATCAATGCCCGATTGCTTCGCGTGGCCCTCTTTGTGAGATGCGGCGTCGCGGCTTGGCGTCGGCGAAGAGCCGGCGACTTCGCAGCGTGACAGAAAGGCGCCCGCTGCCGGCGTGCGGCAGGCTTGCCAGGGGCCGGGGCGCGCCGCGCTCGCTTCCCAACCCTCGCTCCTCATCTTTTGCCATGCGAATTCCGTTGCCTTGGCGGGGCTGAAGCGTATAAAATGGTGATTTGGGCGGTCCTGCTTCCGATCGGTTCGGAAATTATTTTGGCAAAACCGGTCACACCCTCCATCGTTGTCGTTCTGGCTGCTGCGAGCGTCGAATCTCTGGAGGCTCAAGCCAGCAGCCTCAGCGCCTCTGTGCCCTCGGGCGTTGAGCTTCGGCTCGATTACCTTCAGTCGTTTGACAACCTGGAAGCTCGCCTCCGGCATTTTCTCGCCCATTGGCGTTTTCCTCTCGTCATTGCCACCTGCCGACGCGCCGCTGCCGGCGGGCAATTCCAAGGCAGTGTGGAAGAGCAGTGGCAGGTGCTGACGGCGGCGGTGCGCGCCGGTTGCTCCTGGGTGGATGTTGAAATCGAATCGCTTCGTGCCCAGAGCGCCGCGCGCTTGCGTCAACTTTCCCCGGCCCGGCTCATTGTCTCCTATCACCATTACCGCGAGACGCCGCCGCTCCTCCCCCTTTACCGTCGTCTGGCGCGCTTTCCGGCGCACACCATCAAGATCGTCGGCACCGCCAGAAATCTCAAAGACAACCTCAAGTATCGGGCGCTGCTGGCCGCTTGTGCTCGGCGCCGTCCCTCCCTCGTGGCCTTTGCGCAGGGGCCGCGAGGCATGGTCTCGCGTCTGCTTTCGCTGCGCTGGAAATGCCCTTTCACTTACGCCTCCTTGCAAAGAGCGGTCGCGCCCGGACAGCTCTCGGTGGATGTTCTTCGCCTGGTGTACCGCGTCGAGCAAATCAACGCCCGCACGCAGCTTTATGGCGTGGTGGGCGCTCATGCTTCCACCTCGCTGTCGCCGGTCATGCAAAACATCGCCTTCCAAGCGAAGCATTTCAATGCCGTGTATCTGCCCTGTGAAACGTCTCGCCTGAGTGATTTTCTCGCCTTGGCGCGAGAGCTCGGCTTCGTGGGCTTCAGCGTCACCATGCCTTTCAAGCAGGCCATCCTTCCCGAACTCGATTGGGTGGACCCGTTGGCTCGGCATATTGGCGCTTGCAACACCGTGGCGGTGCGGCGCGGTCAATGGATGGGCTGGAACACGGACGCCGCCGCCGTCGTGGAAGTCCTCACCAAGCGGTTGCGTCTGCCGGGCAGCCAAATCCTGATTTTGGGGTCGGGAGGCGCGGCGCGCGCCGCCGCCTGCGCCCTCAGCGCCGAAGGCGCCAAGGTGCTGATTGCGGCGCGCCGGGAATCGGCGGCGCGGCAACTTGCCCGCCATATTTCCGCCGAGGCCGTGCCCTGGACGCGCGCCGAAACCCTGGAAGTGGACGCCGTCATCAACGCCACGCCGGTGGGCATGGCCCCGCAAGCCGAGGTCTCCCCCATTGACCTGTCTCGCTTGCGCGCCCGGGTCGTCTTTGACATGGTGTATTATCCCACCGACACCCGCCTGCTCTCCGAAGCCCGCAGCCGCGGACTCGTCACCATTTCCGGCATTGAAATGCTGGTCGCGCAGGGAGCGCGGCAATTTGAAATTTGGACCGGCGAGTCGGCCCCCCGCGCTTTGATGGAGCAAGCCATTCGCCAAACCCTCGCCAACGCGCGCGCCCTCACCTCTTAAGCCTCACCCCGCACGCTCGTCTTGGGTCGTAACCCTCGCGCTCCGCGCCCCAAGGCTCGCTGCTCGCCCTCGCTTCGTGCGGCCTTATCCCACCCCTTCCGCAACCCGCACGTAGAGCGCCGCATCGTTATACAATAGACAGGATGCGCAAACTGGTGTTGCTCGCTCTCGCACTGCTCGGTCTGTTGGATTCGCTCTATTTGCTCTGGGCCTACACTTCTCCCGCTCACCCGATGGTTTGTGTTGGAGGCGGCTGCGACGTGGTGCGTGCCAGCTCCTACGCCCATTTTTTAGGTCTGCCCGTGCCCCTCTTTGGCGTGGCGATGTACGGCGTGCTGGCGGCGCTGCTGTTCATTCAGCCTCTGCTGACCGAACCTTGGGCGCGGGCGGCGCGCGGCGTGGTGGCTGGCATTTCCGGCGTAGGCTTTCTGATTTCCCTTGGACTGACCGGCGTGGAAGCCTTTGTCATCCATGCCTGGTGTACCTGGTGCGTGCTCTCGGCCGTCACCGTCACGCTGATTTTTATCCTGTCAACTTACGAAGCGCTCTCGGCCGAGTCCGCCTCAAGCCCTTCGCGTCGCCTGGCGGGAATGCAGCGGAATCTCGCCGTGCTTTTGGTCGGGATTGTGCTCGGGGTTCCTTCCTATATCTTTTTGACGCGCAAGAATGCCGCGCCTCCGCCTCATCCTGCCGCCGCGCCGGTGCTTCGGGCGCGTTTGGTGCGCGCCGACACTCACTTTTACGGCAATCCCAACGCCCCGCTGACGGTGGTGGAATTTGGCGATTTCGAGTGCCCGTTTTGCCGCCAAGCCGAAGCGGCGGCCGAAAAAGTGCGCCAGAAGTTCGGTCATCAGATCCGTTTCGCTTTTCGTCAATTTCCTCTCACGGCGATTCATCCTTACGC
>JAKASC010000241.1 GCA_021828245.1 Acidobacteriota bacterium | reverse complement strand
CATCCAGCACGGATTCAAACAGGATGAACCGAAACACACACGCCATGTAAATCCACATGGCGGCCAAGACCACGGTCAAAATCGCGAGCACCACCAAGAGCGGCCAGAAATGGAGCATTCGCTCCCAGATGGCTTTTGCAGTTTCTCGCCAGGGGACGTTCAGCCGCCTTGGTTGTGAAGTGGGCAGCCAATGCCCCCATTCGTTATAACTTCCGGGGGATGAAAACTCGCCCGTGGTCATGGCGACGACCGCCATGCGAGCCCAGAAGCGGGGCCGCCAGGGCCGAAAAAGTTGTTGCTCGGTCTGTTCCAAGGCAGCCGAGACGGCGCCCGTCGCGGAAAGCGGCATGAGGATATCCTCAAAACGAGCTCTGCGGGGAGCGGAGCATTCTTTCCGCGCCGCCACCCAACGGATTTCAAGCGGATGATGCCTACGGCGACTGAAAAAGTCAATCGAAGGCGGGATTATCGGCGTTGATAAACGATTTTTCCGCCCACTAAAGTAGCGGTCACCGCGCCGCGGAACGTGCGCCCCTCGAAGGGCGAGTTGCGGCTCTTGGAGAAGCCTCTGGCGGCGGAGTAAGTCCATTCAAGCTGAGGGTCAAAGATGGTGAGGTCGGCTAGGTCGCCCTCTTGCAGTCTGCCAAGCGGTTGGCGGATGATGCGAGCCGGCTGAACGCTCAAGAGATTAATCATTTGGGCGAGCGAGATGCGGTTCGAATGGACGAGTTCCTGAAGGGCGACGGCAAGCGCCGTTTCCAGTCCGATGACGCCAAACGGCGCCTGCGTCATCGGCAGGGCCTTGCGCTGCGGAGCATGGGGAGCATGGTCGGTGGCGATGGCGTCCACGGTGCCATCGCGCAATCCTTCCCAAAGCGCTTCCCGGTCCTGCGCGCTGCGGAGAGGAGGATTCATTTTGGCGTTGGTTCCGTATTGCTCCACGGCTTCCTCAGTCAAGGCCAAGTGATGGGGTGTGACCTCGCAAGTAACCTTCAGGCCGCGCCGCTTGGCGGCACGCACGGTTTCAAGCGCTCCGGCGGTCGAGAGATGAGCGATGTGGAGCGGGCCGTCCTCGGCCTGGCACACTTCGATGTCACGCGCCACGCAAGCCTCTTCCGAGCGATTGGAGATGCCGGGCCAACCATGCCGGCCGGCGACCGGCCCGGCATTGACTGCGCCTCCGGCGCTCAACTCGGGGTCTTCGCAGTGGTCTATGATGGGGGTGCCGAGCCGACGGGCTAGCCGAAGGGCTTGGCGAAGCAGCGCCGCCGTCTTAATCGGACGGCCGTCGTCGGAGAAGGCAACGGCTCCGGCGGCCTTCAGACTTTCAAGGTCCGCAAGCTGTTCTCCTTGACTGGCGAGCGACACGGCAGCAATCGGAAACAGCCGCGCCAGGCCAATTTGCCGAGCCTTCGCGACCATCGTGCGCGTTAACGCCGGCTGGTCGTTGACGGGACAGGTATTGGGCATGGGGCAAACCGCCGTGAAGCCGCCCGCCACGGCCGCCTGCAAGCCGGTTTCGAGCGTTTCGGAAACCAAATCGCCCGGTTCGCGGAAGTGAACGTGAATATCTACGAAGCCCGGGGCCACAACCTGGCCGCGCACCTCCAAACGGGCCGCGCCGTCTGCGGGAAGCCGATGCCCGAGGCGCTGAATCCGCTCACCCTCAATGAGGATATCCAGCTCGTCGTCGAGGGAATCGGCGGGCGAAACGACCCGCCCTCCTTGAATCAGCAGCCGAGTCATTTGAGCGATGAGAGGCGAAGCCACGGAAAATCACGGCTCCTCTCAAGACACTATAGCATCAAAGGTTCATGCTGCCAGACCCTCATGCCGGAAACAGGGGTTGGAGGCAGCTCTTGACCGGAGCGTAGGTTTTGCGATGCTCCGGGCAAGGACCCCATCGGCGCAGCGCTTGCAGGTGCTCGGCGGTGCCGTAACCCTTATTCTGAGCGAGGCCGTAACGTGGATAAAGACGGTCGAGGTCGCGCATTTGGGCATCACGGGCCACCTTGGCCAGGATGGAGGCCGCCGCGATGCTGCCCGAGCGGGCATCTCCGTGGATGATGGCTGAAAATGGCACGCCGAGGGGATGCATGCCGTTCGGCGACAAGGGCATGGCGTCGGTCAAAATGTATTGGGGCTTGGGGCGAAGGCCCGCTAACGCTTGCTGCATCGCCTGCCGCGAAGCTTGATAGATATTGAGCCGGTCCACTTCTGCTGCGGAAACGGACGCGACACACCAGGCCAGCGCCTTGGCGTAAATCTCCGCCGCCAACTCCTCACGCTCCGCCGGCGTGAGCTTTTTGGAATCATCAAGGCCCGGGATCGGCCGCTCTGGGTCAAGGATGACGGCGGCGGCGTAAACGGGACCCAGCAGCGCGCCGCGGCCGGCTTCGTCGGTTCCGGCCACCAGGCGCCAGCCGCGCCGCCAGGCGTAAGCTTCGAGGCGGAGCGTACAACGATATTCGCGAAGCTCGCGGCGTCTCGGCATGGCGCGTAAAATCCAACGTCTTTCGGTGCAAGCCCTCGCGCGGACGAACGCCCTACCACAGATTCGGCGGAGGCCGGTGCACCCTCGATGCTGAGCCCGGCCCGCCTGGACGTCACGGCGATTAGGCGAGCGTCAGTTTGAAAACGACCGCCTCATCGGCAGCCGGTTTCTGCTGAGGCCGCTCGATCCGCAAGCCTTGATCCGTTTGCCGAAAACGAACCTTTTCATGCGAACCCAGCAACTCGACGTGCGCCACCTTGCCGGGACGAGTGGCCGCAAAGGCGCCGAAAGAGCTCAAAACGAAGGTCGGCGCCGGCCAGCCGAGGACGATGGCGTAAACCACCGTCCCAGCTTTGTTCCGCGTATAGCGGATATCCCGCGCATCCAACTCACCCGTGGTCTTTCCTTGAAAGGAGCCCGGCTTAATCATGTGCGGCCCTTCGCCAAACACCGTCCAAGGACGCGTGGCGTAAATGGCTTCTCCGTTGATTTTGAACCATTCAGCGATTCGCTCAAGAATCAAACGCTCCTTGCGGTCAATGGTGCCGTCCGGCTTGCCGGGAATATTCAGCAGAAAGGTTCCGTTTTTGCTGACCGTATCCACCAGCCAATGAATCACCTGACGGGGATGCATGTAACCCCCGTACGGC
>JAKASC010000014.1 GCA_021828245.1 Acidobacteriota bacterium | reverse complement strand
AATCTCTTTTCTTCGCATTGCTGAGCCATCCTCCTGGGCAATAATTTATCCAGCCGTCGGTGAACCTTCTTATATCACACCCGCCCCTCTCGCGGAATAGCTTTTTCCCCACCATGCGGATTAGCCTTGGCAAGGAAGATGCAAGGCGGGAATCAGCGGGGCCAACCCGCCGGAACCCAATGGTGGAGGTCCTTCGAGCGGGCAAGGCCCAGCCGATTCCATCCACGGTGGAGGTAGGTTGTTTGCTCATTGCGGCCCGCGTAGATCATGTAGAAGTGCCCGTCATAGCGGCGCCAATCATAGAGCGCGGCGGCATCACAATGAACCAGGCGGTTGAAACTCTGGCCGGGAATTTTGAGCTCGAATCCCTTTCCCCACTCGAGCGGGCGACTCGGCTTCAATAGCGTGTACAGGTACTCATGGTGGCCGTGGGGATAATCGGAGCTCAACAAGTGGAGGACTCCGCCGATCCAGACGAATTCGAAGTTTTCATGGATGAGGCCGTTCTCCCGACCGTCGGCCATGAGCAAGGAGGGGTAGCCGGAGCCAACAAAACGCCACGGGCCATCAAGATGCGGAGCCGTGGCCAGGCGAGGGCGCATCTGGCGCGGATTGCGGCCTTGCTTCCAAATGGCGTAATAGCCGGAGGGGGTTTGGGTGACGGAAAGATCAATCACGCCTTGCCCGGCGGTGAGATTGGGGGCAAGCCGATGGCGGGCCGACCAGTGAACGAGGTCCCGCGAGGTCATGTAAAAAAGTTGGTCGGGCCGTTCGGGGTCGTCGCCCCAAGAGTTGAAGGAAAGCTCCCATACCTTGCCGACCTTTTGTACGTCGGGCGAACACATGCCGATCCATCCTGCCCGTTCGCCGTCAAAATCCAAAATCGGTTGGGAATAGGACTTGAAATCCCGTGTGCTCACCTCCGCCACATGGCTGCGGACGCGGCCGTGGTCCTGATAGAAAGCCGAAAAGAAGACATAGAACACGCCGCGGCGGTAGGCCATCGCGGCGTCCTTAATGGACCAATGCGGATAAGAGAGAACCGGGTTGTGAAGGCTCCGCCAAGGAATAAAGGTTGGGGGGGTGGCCGCGGCCTGCGCAGCCATCACCGCAAAAAGAAACAGTAGCACCCAAGGTTTTCTCTCCCCATGTCGGTTTCGATTTGGCGGATGCATAGCCGGCCGTCGCCTCTCCGCCGGGCAGACCTGGGCCAGGGGCGGCTTGACGATTTTATGCCAAACTCAGTTACCCTGTGTCGGCTTTTTGTCTCCTCCCCGCGCCGCGCTCGGTCGAGCATTCCCTCTTCCCTTGGGACAAATGAGACCCTCCGGGCAAGCTCAGCCAGCCCCTCTCGAAGACCCTTGGGGAGCCCAGAGGTTCCCGAAATAGAATAGGTAACTTTACTGGGCACCACTACATCAGATAATACCTGGATGATGTAGAACCTCGAAGCAGGAGGAGCAAGTGGGCATTCGTGGCAGAAAAATCGTCCTTGCGGCAACCCCTTCCGAATCGAGCGAACACGAACAGAAAGCTTGGAGCCAGATGCTGCTGGCCACGCTGCCGATGAAGTATGTCAAAGCGTTCAACGTCAACTGGCCTCGACCGAATGAACTGTGGCCCGATGGGCAGGCCAAATATGTTCCTCATGGCCTTCGCATCGTGGAATCGCTGCTGCTCCAGAAATTCTCTCCGCAGGATATCGCGGTTTGCCAAACGGATCAGCTCGGTCTGTTTGTGGGCGAAGAAACGCGCGTGGTGGGCATCCATGCGCATAACCCGCTGGGCATCACCTTCGCCACGGACGTTTACTCCTATTTTTACGGCGGCGACGCCGAGCCCATCAATGCGGCGGAGTTTCGCCGTCTCATGGAGCATCCGGCGCTCCGCGAGCACAAGCCGCACATGAAGATTATCGTGGGCGGCCCCGGTTCCTGGCAGATTGAAAAAAAAGGCTTGCAGGATGCCTGGCAGATTGATTGTTTGGTGGACGGAGAAGCGGAAGACGTGGTGCTGCCGTTGTTCGAGGCCGCGGTTCGCGGGGAGACGCTTCCGCGCAAGGTTGAGGGCCGAAGCCCGCACCTCGAGCACATCCCGCCCATTCGGCATCGCGCCACTTATGGCGTGGTGGAAATTACGCGCGGCTGCGGAAGGGGCTGCCAATTCTGCTCCGTGGCATTGCGGGCAGGGAAGTCCATTCCGCTCGAGCAAATTCTCCAGAATGTGCGGGCGCAAGTGGCCGAAGGCGCGGACTCCATCCTCCTGACGACCGAAGATTTGTTTCTCTACGAGCAGGGACCCAAATTCCAGACCAACGTGCCGGCGCTCAAGCGGCTGTTCGAGTCGGTGGCCGCTGTGCCCGGCGTCCAACATATCAATCTGACACACGGCACCATCGCGCCCATCGTCCGCAACCCCGAGATTCTGGATGAGCTCAGCGAGCTGGCCGTCGGCAAAAGCTACGGCCAGCATGAAGCGTCCACGCACCCCGACAAGCGTTACGCCATCATGTTTATTGGTCTTGAAACAGGTTCCGTGCGCCTGTTTCAGCAGTTTATGAAGGGCAAAGCCTATCCTTACCGGCCCGAACAATGGCCCGACGTGGTGCTGAAGGGCATGGAGCTCATGAACCGGTACAATTGGTTTCCCATCTGCACGTTCATCATCGGGCTTCCCGGCGAGACGCGGGAGGACACCAAGCGCTCGCTCGATTTGTTGTTTGCGCTGAAAGATTCAAAATGGGTCGTGGTGCCGACCCTGTTCGTGCCGCTTGAGGATACCCGCTTAGCCAAGCAAGATGCCGCGCGGCTATACGATCTGACCGACCTGCAGTGGGAGTTTTTCTTCACGGCGTGGCGCTATAACCTGGATTTTTGGCGGCGTCAGCGCTCGACGCAATGGAAATTTAACCTCGGGATTCCTATCTATTATTACTTGATGGCCCGGCGGATGTTCGGGCCGAACCTCAAATACCCGCTGTTTCGGCTGGCTCATTTCCCGGAATGGTACTTGCGGCGACACCTGTACCTTGATTTCAGCGGGCAGATGGAGCCTTGTTATCGTGTGCCGGAACACGTTCCGGTCCCCGAGCATCGCTACCGGCCTGTCTTGCCGGAGTTGCACGAAATCAGCCAGCCTTCCTGGCAAGAGCGAGCTTCTTGAGATTACGCCAGGGTCGCTGACTCGGCTCGAAACCCTCTCCATTCTCGTGGATGCTGTTCAGTGGCCTATATACAAAAGAGTAAACACTCTTCGACATCTATACATTAGAAGAATCTAATCTTGTCTAGCACTAAAGTACTATTGGCATGTCCAGCCGGCCATGCTAGGGTGAGAAAGCTTGAAGTGGGGTGCGTGGCGCAGGGTCGTTGCAAGAGAAATAATTTCTTTCGTTGAGGTGCGGAAAATGCGCGACAAATTGGGCGCGGTTTTGGTTGTTTCGCTTGTGATGTTAGCCAGTTCGATGGGTGCGCCAAAAGCCCGCGCGGGCAGCTCGATTCCCGTTACGGCCGCTCTGACACAGGGCTGCCCGGCAAGCGGCAGCACCGTCCCGTGCGAAACAGATACGCCGAGCTCCTTCAGTCTGACGGCGACACAAAGCTTTTCGCCGAGTAGCACGGTAGAATCCGAGATTTTGACCCACAACTCCGTCTATACCTTGAACACAATGAATACGCTGGTGAACGGGGTGGTCGGAAACGGCACGGAGACCGTGACGATGCATTTCTATTCGACCGTCGCGGGCACGCAAGGGGATGTTCTGCCTGTGTGCTGGGGTATCGGCAATAACGGCAACATCGTTCAGGCGGTCAACTGGTCGGTGTTCTTGCCGAACTCGGCTTCCTTCACCAAAATGGCCGTGAACCAGAGCGTGACCGGCCACGGTCGGCTCGACTTTAATGTTCGGCCTCAGTGCGACAACCAAATCTATCGCTTTTACCTTACGTGGTCGAACGCCTGCATCACGCGGACGTCCTCAACCACTTGGGTGGTCACCGGTGATGCCTGCGGGGCTAACAAATTCTATGGCACCGCTTCGCTCTATGGACAGGGTGGTAAGCACGGCCAGACGGTTTACTACGGCGATTGGCGGCTGCCCTACTGGTTGACCCTTCAGACACAATAACGTTTCGGCAGCCTCGCTCCATCCTATCTGCCTTCCCTAAGCTCGGTCGCTCGAGGAGTTTGCTCCTCGAGCGACACTGTTTATTCCTCAGCCCACGCCTTAATCAACGCCGCGATGGCGCTTGCGTCCCCGAGCGCAGGGGACTCGCGGTGTGCTCGCGCAACGCCCGCACGAGAGTGCGCATCATTCTACGGGTTTCGTGGGAGCTGGCAGATAAGTTCGTTTGGATTGTGGGTAAGCAGGCGGCACACGTAGTTCTCGCAGAGATAAGCCGTGGCTTTGCCTGACGGAACGCTATTGCACTTGACGCCCGCCGGATGTATAAATCGCGTATCAGCTAGCGCTCGATTTTCCATCCGGAGGCGGCAGCCATGAGAGTTGTTGACAGCATCAGCTCCATTCTAAAAACCAAGGGTTCCGAAGTCTGGTCCGTCAGCCCTTCGGCTCCCGTCTTCGAGGCGATTGAGAAGATGGCTGAAAAACGGGTGGGAGCGCTCGCGGTCGTCTCCGAAGGCAAGCTGGTCGGGATGATTTCCGAGCGCGACTACGCGCGAAAGGTCATCCTGCAAGGCCGCTCGTCGAAAGAGACGCCGGTGGCGGAGATCATGACCAGCCCCGCGATCACCGTCACACCTCAGCACACGGTCGAAGAGTGCATGAAATTGATGACCGAAAAGCGCATTCGCCATCTGCCGGTGATGGATCAGGGTCGCCTCGCCGGCGTCATCTCCATCGGCGATTTGGTGAAGTGGACCATCACGGCTCACGAGGAAACCATCGCTCACCTCGAGAATTACATCACCGGACGATATTGATTCGCGGCCTCCGCGCCTCGACGTGAGGCTTTCCCCGCCTCACGGTTTAGCCTCCAGCCGCCGCGCCAGCTCCTCGGGATCGCTCGTGGGCAGGTGGCACACGTAGTTCTCGCAGACGTAAGCCGTTGCCTTCATATCGAGGGGAGTGAGGTTTTCAACGAACGGGAGCCATTGAGAGAGTTCCCGCCGCTCCTCGGGACCATTCACCCCAAGGAGAATTTTGTTGGGGATGAAGCGCGAGTGGATTTCCCGAAGCAGCGATTGTCCCTCAGCGGAATCGCGGTCGCCGACAAGAATGATTTCGCAGGGTTTCGAGAGCGCGAACGCGAGCGCGACGGCCATTTGCGGCAGGGTTTCCGGCGCTTGCTCGAGCTGAGGGGCAAAGGCGGCGAGCGTTCTTTCAGCTCTTGCGCGCCACTCTTCGCGGCCCGTCATGCGCGCCAGACGGAGCAGGTTGAGCGCCGCCACCGAATTGCCGGAAGGCTCCGCGCCGTCGTAACTGTCGCGCATCCGAATCAGCATGTCGGAGCTTTCAGAAGCGGTCGAAAAATAACCGCCGCCTTTTTCATCCCAGAAAAGCTCGTCCTGTTTTTCCTCCAATCGCGCCGCCCAATGGAGGTGGGCCAGATCGAACGACGCTTCGTAAAGGTCGAGCAATCCCTGGATGAGCAGCGCATAATCCTCGAGAAACCCGTGGATCGCCGCCTCGCCCGCGCGATAGCGTCGCCGGAGCGTGCCGGTTTTCTCGTCGTAAAGTTTGGCGCGAACGAACGCCGCAGCGTTTTCGGCGGCCGATAGATATTTCGGCTCATCGAGCCCCTGGGCCGCGCGCGCAAGCGCGGAAAGCATCAGGCCGTTCCACGAAGTGAGGATTTTGTCGTCGAGCGACGGACGGGGGCGGCGGCGGCGAGCTTCGAAAAGCTTGACCCGCGCTTCGCGGAGCGCGGCCTCAATCTCGATCGCGGGCCGCCCAAAGCGCCGGACGGCTTCCTCGGGCGTGCGGGCGACGAACAGGATGTTCTTGCCGCGAAATTCGCCTTGCGGATCGTCCCGAACGTTGCCGTGCGGCTCGACGCCGTAGCAGAAATTGAAAACCTCGGCGGTCTCGGGTCCGAGAATTCGCTCGACTTCCTCCGCCGTCCAAACGTAGAACGCGCCTTCGCCGCGCTCCGGCTTTCCTTCTTCAATCAAACTGTCGGCGTCCTCGGCGGCGTAAAAACCGCCCTCGGGGCCGCCGAGGTCGCGCAGGACGTAATCCAGAATGTCGCGCGCCGTCGCCGCGAAAAACGCGTCGTGGGTTATCTGAAAGGCCTCGACGTACGAGACGGCGAGTTGCGCCTGATCGTAGAGCATCTTTTCAAAATGCGGCACGCGCCACTCGGCATCCACGGAATAGCGATGGAAGCCGCCGCCCAAGTGGTCGTGGACGCCGCCCGCCGCCATGCGGCGCAGCGTGTGGAGCGTCATGGCGAGAGCGTCCGGCTCACCCCCTCGGGCGTAAGTTCGCAGCAGAAAGTTGAACACGACCGGCCGCGGGAACTTGGGCGCGCCGCCGAATCCGCCGGAAGCTGGGTCGTAGTTCGACTTGATTTGCCGGTAAGCGGCGTCGAGCGCGCTGGCGCTGAGCAGTCCGCCCGAGGGCGCTCGCGCGGCCACCGCCTGCGCCAGATATTCCGTCACTTCGCCGGCGTGATGAACCACCCGCTCGGGCTCTTTCTGCCAGGTCTCGGCGACGCTCTTAAGAATCCGCCCAAAGCCCGGCCGGCCGTAGCGGTCTTCGGGAGGCCAGTACGTTCCGCCGAAAAACGGCTTCAAATCCGGCGTCAGAAAGACCGACATCGGCCAGCCGCCGGATCCGGTCGAAGCCTGCACGAACGTCATATAGACCCGATCCACGTCGGGGCGCTCCTCGCGGTCCACCTTGATGCTGACGAAATGTTGATTGAGCAGGGCGGCGATTTCGGGGTTCTCAAACGATTCGCGCTCCATCACGTGGCACCAGTGGCAGGTGGAGTAACCGACCGAAAGGAAAATCGGCTTCGATTCGCGCCGCGCCCGCTCGAACGCCTCCTCGCCCCACGGGTACCAATCCACGGGATTGTGAGCATGCATCAGCAGGTAGGGGCTCTTCTCGTGAATGAGGCGGTTGGGCTTCCGCAAATTTGTTGACGAGGAGATGGCCACGAGCATCCTCTTTTTCATTATGACAGGGGCCGTTGAAGATGACCACTGCGGAATAAGGAAGACTCATGCTGAATGAGATTTGTTGTGGGTTGCTCGTGGCTCTGCGGATGGGGCTCGACGCCGGCGTGAAATTCCAGTGTGAGGACTGGCTGGGCGGCTACGCCCCTTTCGCGCCGGGCGGAAGCAGTCACTCGCCGACATCGCCGCTTCATGAAAAGTTTTGGTAGGCCAGTCCGTCAGCGAATCGCGGAAGCGTGTCCAGCGGGATGCTTACCTGCTGCGCTGAACTCTCCGTGACGGTTTGAAGGCTCTCCGAGCGTCCGGTGCGTCGCGGAAAGGGTTCCCGCAAGGGAACTGGCGGGTTTCTGGGAGACAGCGCGCTTGAAACGGACGATGGTTCGCAATAGTGTAGGTCTGCGACCGTTTTCTCAAAGGCGGATACGGTCAGAGGATCACCGTGCCGGAAGCATCCACGAAGCAAGACGGGTTGGACGCCTGCGGAGCGATGGAAAACGCCGCCATGCCCCGGAGCGGATACAGACGTGTCCTGAAGAGGGCGGGTTTCGCCTGGCTTCTGGCGGCGCAGGCGCTGGCGGTCTTTGACGATAACACTTTCAAACAACTGCTCTTCTTCTTTGCCGCCGCTACCATTGCCGCCCCTGCCGTCCGCTCAAGGATTATTTCCTATGGAACGGCGCTTTACGTTCTTCCCTACATTCTGTTTTCTTCTTACGCCGGACAGGTTGCTGACCGCTTTTCAAAACGGCGAGTCATTATTTCCCTGAAGATCGTGGAAGCATGTGTGCTGTCGTTCGCCACGTTCGCGATGTTTCGAGGGCACATCAACAGCATGCTGGCGGCGCTCTTTCTGCTCGGCATTCACGCGGCCTTCCTTGATCCCGCGAAGGAAGGCATCCTGCCGCAGATCTTTTCCGAAGCCGACCTCTCCCGCGCCAACGGCCTGATGCAACTGACGGTGTACTCCATGATCGTTCTCGGGCCGGTTGCCGCCGGCCTGTTGATGGACGCTTTTCCTGCGCGACGGTACGTGCCCGTGGCGCTGCTCGTGGGCATGGCCATGGTGGGCCTCGGCTGCGCCGTCCGAATCACGCGCGTCGAAGCCATCGGAGCGGGCGAGAAGTTTCGCTACAATCCGGCGAAGGAGTTCTGGCGGGACTTTACTGAAATTCGCGCCTCGAAGCCTTTGTTGCAAACCACCCTTGCCATTGCCTATTTCTGGTTTCTCGGCGCCGTGTATCTGCAAAATGTCATCGGGTATGGGCACGATCTCCTCCACCTGAGCGACGCCGGCATCAGCGGCCTGATGGCCGCGGTTTCCGTCGGTATCGGGCTGGGCGCTTTTGCCGCCGGCAAACTCTCCGGAGATCAAGTTGAACTGGGGCTGGTTCCGATGGGCGCGGTGGGGCTGGGCGTGTTTGGCGTTTTTCTTTACTTCGCCCACGCCTCGTTTTGGGCGGCGTGCCTCGGCCACTTTTTGCTTGGATTTTCTGGCGGAATCTTCATCATCCCGCTCCAAGCATTCTTGCAGGCGCGGGCCGGCGAGCACTCCAAGGGCAGGGTGATTGCCGCCTCGAATGTGCTCACCTTCACGGCGGTCGTGCTGGCGGCGGCCGTTTTCGGATGGCTGACCGGGCCGCTCGGACTGGCGCCGAATCAGGTGCTGCTGGTGATGGCGGTGATATCTTTTGCCGCCACCGCTTACATCATGACGGTGCTGCCGGATTTCGCGGTTCGGCTGGCGCTGTGGCTGCTCACCCACACCTTTTATCGGATTCGCGTGATTGGGCGGGAGAATGTGCCGCGGCGCGGGGCTGCGTTGCTGGTGTGCAACCACGTTTCATTTGTCGATCCGTTTTTGATTGGCGCCTCGACGGACCGTTTCGTGCGGTTTCTGATGTACCGGAAATTTTATGACACGCGCGGAATTCATTGGCTGGCACGATTGATGGGAGCAATTCCCGTGGCCGAATCCGAGCCGCCGCGCGCAATCGTGCGCTCGCTTGAGCAGGCTCAAGAACGGCTTCGGCAGGGGGAACTGGTCTGCATTTTCGCCGAAGGCGCCATTAGCCGGACGGGCAACCGGGTGCGTTTCCGGCACGACTTTGAGCGCATCACGCGCGGAGTCGAAGCTCCGATGATTCCCATTTGCCTCGATCGAGTTGGGGGCTCGAACTTCAGCCTCGAGCGGGGTAGAGTATTCATCAAGTGGCTGCGGCGGATACCTTATCCCGTCACCATTGTGGTCGGCGAGCCTCTGACGGGGATTGAAAGGAGGGTGCAACTCCATGAAAAATAAAGCAGTGCTATGTTGCTTAGGGCTAGCGCTCTTGCCGTGGTCTTTGAACGCCAAGCAGCACGTGATGCCGCCGAGTCCGCGGCCGGACCCTCGCTACAAAGCGGACATCCTGGTGATTGTCGCGCACCCAGACGATGAAACCGAGGTAACGGGCTATTTGGCCCGCGCGATTTACGACGAGCACAAGCGCGTGGCGGTGCTTTACGGCACCTGTGGCGGGGCGGGCGGCAATTCGGTTTCCTATGAGCAAGCCCGCGCCCTTTGTGCCGAGCGCAAGATTGAAGCGCGCCGCGCGATGGCTTCGCTCGGCGTGATGAACGTATGGTTTTTAGGCGGTCTCGACACGCCAACCCAAAACGTGCTGGTTTCACTTGAGCACTGGAACCACGGAGCCCTGTTGGAGCGAGCGATTCGCCTGGTGCGGCTGACGCGCCCGGAAGTCATCATGACGTGGCTGCCCGACTACGTGGACGGCGAAAATCACGGCGACCATCAAGCCTCCGCCGTGATTGCCACGGAAGCTTTTGACATGGCGGGCGATCCGACGGTGTTCCCCGAGCAGGTGGCGGCGCCGCGCAATTACCAGCGCATTGGCAACATGACCGAAGGCCTTGAGCCTTGGCAGCCGGAAAAGCTTTATTACTTCACCAACGCCGTCCATGCCGGTTTTGAGGCCGGCCAAGGGCCGGTCTATTCGACGACGGAGGTTTCTCCCTCGCAGCACATTCCGTATTATGAAATGGCAGCTCGCTCGGCGAGCTACCACCTGACGCAGTTGCCCACCGGCCCCGAGGGGCGCGAGGCCACCTACCGCGCCGCGCTCGATTATTTCAAGCGGCCGGTCAAACTCATCTTGGCCAAATCGCTGGTTCCCGCGTCACGAACCGGGGACGTGTTTGAGGGCGTGGTGCCGGGCCCGATTCCGTTTCATCCGGTCGCGGGGTATCGCGCGCGCCCGCACGTTGGGCTTTCGATGGAGCTGGGCGGGCCGTGGGGTTTTTATCAGCGATTTTGGCGCGCCCATGACCTGGAGCGCATCGCGCGGCTCGTGCCTCCCGAGGCGGGCGTTGGTCCGGGGAGAACGCTCAGCCTGCCCCTCATCCTCCGCAATGACACGTCGTCCCCGGCCCGAATCACTCTCAAGGCCATCCTGCCAAGCGGCTGGACGGTCAGTTCGGGCGAAGGGATTTACCCCGTCTCGGCGCATCGCAGCTATCCGACACGCCTGGTTTTTGTGGCTCCGAGCGGGAAGAGACCGACATGGCAAGCGCTGAGGATTCACGCCGAGGCAGCCGGCCAGCCCGTCGGCTCCATCGCCTTCCGCGTCAGCAACGTGCCGAGCGGGCCTTGATGCGAGACACAGCCTCTCGTGCCCTTGTGGGCCCGCGCACCTGGCGGCGCGGGCAGTTCAAGGCTCCGCGTAGATCTGCAAGACGACGGCATTAAGGCGCGATTCAGCTTCAGCAAGGCGCTCCTCGGTGCGAGCCGTCATGCAGGCTTCCACGGCGTCGAGAACATCTTGAAGCTCGCGCTTTGCGCGGCACACGGGAATGCTGAGTTCGCCGAGGAACAGGTCGTCAATCTGGTAGTGGCCCTTGGGCGTCGGCCTGCGGCCGGTCGTGAGCAACTCCTGCGCGTAGGAGGAATTCATAAATGCCAGCAGGTAACGAAATGCCGTCACGGCCTTCACCTCGCGGCCCAACACCTTGGCCAATTGCGCGCGGAACGCGTTGTAAGTCTCTCTCGTGTTGTCACTGACGGCCAGCGAGATGCAGGAGTCCTGAATCCCGATGCCTTCCTCGTCGAGCGCAAACCGAACACGCGGCGTTAGGCGTGGCGAGATGATTTTCGGCTCGCCGAAGATGACGTCGGCGTCGCGAGGCCAAATGAACTCGTACCACTCGCGGGCGAAATCCCGCACGTTGCGCTTCTTGAATGTCCGCTCGGAGAGTTGGTCATACGACCTCAGGAGGTATTCCGCCGCCTTGGGATATTTCACAATTTCCAGCGCATCGCGGCGGTGCTCAAAGAGCCGCTTGAGGGTGATGGAGTTCAGCCGATACGCGCGGATAAGGTCCCGCTCGAACTTGTCGGCATAATGCTCAAAGTCCAAGGCATCGAGCACGGGCGGCTTTTTGCAGGCAAAGGCAGGACGCCAGCGTCCCTCCTTGTCCTTGGCGTAAGGATAGAGGATTACGTTACCGCCCCATTCGGGCCGCCAAGGCTTCGTTTCATGTCCCTTAATGATTCGAAAGAGCAGGGCCTTCTCAAGCCCCAACTCTTTGGCGCGAGCTTCCGACATGAGGAAGATAGAGAGGCAGCCTTCGCCGCCCACCGTCACGCCTTGGCTTGGTTCGAGCAGTTGGGCCAGGCGGGGCCAATCAGGACGAGCGCGGATTCTGAATTCCTTTGGGCCGAGCAGCCACCGAGCCCCTCCAAATTCGCGGAGCCGCGCCAGGGGAAACCGGAATGCCGTCGCAAAGTCCTGCTTGACCGGCTCGCCGGACTTCTGGACCAAGCCAAGGCAATGGCGTACGGTTGAGATTACCTCCGCCCGCCGTTCGGCGGTGGCCTTGGCTTTAGGCCAAGACTTTTTCGACGAGAGGAGCACCACAGCCTGATCGCCCCTGGACGGTGGGCGTTTCTCAAAGACGGCGATGCAGGGGATGTTCATGGCGCCGAAGAAGAGCTGTCCGAAGGGGTTCAGGTCAATCAAGAAGCGGAGGCTGGCTTGTTCGGCCAATTTGCGCCTCAGCCCCATGATTGGGACCGTCTGCCCCCGCTCGAAGGAGGAGTGCGGCCCCGCCCATTCCTTGTCTATAAAGCTGCCTTGCGTGACCAGGGCCACCGCGCCGCCGTCCTGCAGAAGCTTTAGCGCTCGGTCATAAAACAGGGCGTAGATGTCGAGCTTGCCGGTATAAGTGTCGCGGTACTCAGCCGCCAACTGGTCTTTGTAATGCTCATCAAAGATGGGCGCCAGCCTCCCCTTGAGGATGCCGCCCCAGGGAGGGTTGCCGACCACGAAATCGAACTTTTGTCCGGCCATGGCGCGGTAGCGTTCTCGCGCATGAAGGCTCAACTGGATGCGTGAATTGACGGCGAGGTTCAACTCGTGCTGTCCGGCGTTCTCGCCCGGCGTGAGGAGGGCGTTGCCGGTAAAAATCCATGCCTCTAGGCGAAAATTCTTCCTCTGTTGCCGAACCCGCGCATAAAGCGGCAGGACGCCGAAAATAAAGTTGATGTAAGTCAGAAAGGCGGCGAAGGGATGGATGTCCATGGCGTGGATATTCTTGGCGACAACCTGGAGCATCCCCTCCGCCTGCTCCCAGTCAGGCAGGTGGCGGGCGTGCAGCCGGCTGTGACACGGCATGGAGCCATCGCTCAGATGCGACAACAAGCGCTGAACGGCGCTCACAATAAAGGCTCCGGACCCCGAGGCCAGGTCAATGAGCGAGCGTTCGCAGAGTTTCTCAAGGGAGGGTGTGTATCCGGCATAGTCGAGCGTGAGGTCCACGAGCTCTTGGGGGGTGTAAAAGCCTCCCAGTTGTTGGCGCTCCTCGTCCGGCAAATAGTGCTGGTAAACGTCCCGCCAGATGTCGAGGTCAACGCGGCTTAGGTCGTAGCTGTTGAGGAGGCGCAGCAGGCTCTTATTGGCGGCGTCGAGTTGGGTCTCAAAGGTCTGCACTCGGTCGAGTTCGCGCTCGGCGAGCAGTTCACGGTGCTCGACACGCCACCAGTCGAACTCGCCGGAGTCGTAAACGGTGGGCGCAAACGCAGCCATTTCTTTGCGCAGGCTCTCGATGGCTGACAGGGACGGCGGTTGGCTACGGGAGATGATGTCCTCCGCATTCGGTGCGGGATGGAGAAGGGGCTGGAGCGCCGCACCCGAAATTCTCTCGGGGAAAATGGACTGGTCCTCGCCAATGCGGTACAGCAGCAGGCGCGCCACATAAACGTGCGCCGTCTGGGTGGCATAGTTTTGGACCGCGGCGGCGTAGAGAGGCCAAAGCAGCCCCCTTCGCTTGTCGGGGGTGGACTTTTTTTTCTTGCGTTCCGCGTAAAGGGCTTCCGCGACCTTGATCGCGGCAGGGGTGGGGAAGCCGTAGTCGCCGGTGAACATCCGAGCGAGGGTGTCCGCGGATACGTCGGTTGAGGCCAGCATCCTTTCCGCTCGGTGATGGAGCGACTTGGGTGGGACGAGGTAGCTCCGCTCGCACCAAAGCTCAAAGCAGTCGCGCGCCACTTCGGCCACGGAGCTCCCGGCTTCGCCAGAGCGGAGATGGTCGAACTCGTTGATGAAAAGGGCGCGGAGGTCAGCGACGCGGTCGCGGATAGCACCGCTGAAAGCCTCAATGAAGTCTGGCTTTTCGAGCGTCAGCCGGTGGCGGCGGACGCCCGCCGGCAACGGCTTGCTCAGGTCGAGGTAGAGCGCGGGGTCCAGCGGCGCGAAGAATTCCTCCGCCCGCGCGGCGTCGGCGTTGTTCAGCGCCAGCTTAAAGTGACGGCCCGCCTTCGGGGAGGTCGAGGATAGGTCGTCAAAGAGAGCGGGCGCCCTGGCGGGTTGGGCATCCTCAAAATCGGCTTCAGTGAGCTCCACGGTGTCGGGGGGCACGGCGTGAATATCGTACCGCTCCCAGGAAGAGCCGTTGGTGATGTAGGCATGGCGGAGGCTGGGGTAATGGCGGAGGCGCGAGAAGAAGGCTCGATACTCGGCCTGCGTCGTTAGGTGGCCGGGCTCCTTTGTCTCGATCGTGACGAGGGGCTGGTCCTCTGGACTCAGGAGGGAGATGTCGTACTTCTCCCCCGAGAGAATAAGGTCGGGGGGCCAGCCGAAAAGCTTCTCCAGAAAGGCTTCACAGAGTCGCTGCCGAAGCGGGCGCTCGCCGCCCTCGCCCGGAACCCGCATCCTTGCCTTCGCGTAACACCAACTCAGGATCTCGTCGAGGGTCGAAACAATGGATTCGCCGTCAGGGTTCATGCGGGCAAGTATATTCCGATTGGCGGCGTGCTCTCAATTGATTAGATGCGGCGTCTGAAGGAACCCGAGCCGGCGGGCAGCGCAGAGGTTGCGCGTCGCAACCTCTGCGGCCCGGCCCGGTGCCTGCCGGAAGCAACGGCAGAGTTTCGCAACCTGCAACGCCGCCCCACGCGCTGAGCCATCCGACGCCTGCGGCCCTCGACCTGCTCGCCCTCCGTTCGTTGCCAATGCCTGGTTGCTGGGGTTGACGGTACAAACGCCGCAGAGGAACGGCAAAGACGTGTGCCAGGCGGGGCGGAGTGCAGGGCCGCGGCCGTGCGTTTTCGCGCCTGTGACTTGCCCTCGGCGGGAGGCCATGGAGTCGCCCAGGGCTTCTGACGCAGGGGCAAGTTTGTTATAATGAGGGCAGCCGCTGCTTCTCATGGCTGGAGGGGACGGGGAGCGAAAGCCCCCGAGCTGCCGGCGCGGAGCCTATCGAGGCGGCTGGAAAGCGCGTCGCAGCACATCTTCTCTGAAACCTCGCAGGAGGCTTGCTATGCGGAAGGCGGTTCCTACCCTGTTCGTCTCGCTAACAGTTCTTCTGGCGCTCATCTTGACCGGTTGCGGCGCCTCCATGATGAACACCAGTTCGTCCGGCACGGGTACCGTGGGCACCGTGGCGGTGTTCGGCTCCGATGCGCCGTTGTGCGACGTGTTTTCCTTTCAAGTGACGATTTCAAGCGCCGAGCTGGTCCCGCAGAACGGCGGGCCGCCGGTGTCCGTGATTTCGTCCCCCTTGACCGTGGACTTTGCGCGATTGGTTGATTTTGCAACTATCTTTCAACTCGCCCAAATTCCTCCCGGGACCTATTCGCAATTGACGGTCACGATGACGAATCCTGTCTTGAGGGTGCTGGACGTGACCGCAACCCCGCCCACGGTGGTGGTGGTTCCGAACACCCTATTTTCCAATAACACCTCCACCATGACCATCAACGCTCCGATCCGCAATGCGGACGATCAGGGACAGGACCAGGATACGGAGCTAGACGTCGGGCAGAAGGGAGCCCTGGGGCTGAAGTTGGATTTCAATTTGCGCGAATCCGTTCTGACGGACGCCAATGGGCAGGTGACCGGAGTGGTGGACCCCATCCTCAAAGCTCAATTGACCTCGCCGCAGACCGGGGACGACCACGAGGGGGTCGGACAAACTGCCGAACTGCACGGCCTCGTCACTTCCGTACAGACGGCCGGAAGCGGCAATTACACGGGAAGCTTTGGCTTGCAAGTGCTCGGGGGCGTCGGCCCCATTTTTACCATCGAGACCGATAGCAGCACGGATTTCGACGGCATCCCCGGCTTAGGCGGGCTTTCGAGCGGACAGTTTGTGGAAGTGGACGCCATTGTGGACACTTCCGGCAACATTCTGGCGAAGGAAGTGGAGGTTCCGGAAACCGAGCCGCCCGATAATTCAACCGGCGTGTTTCTTGGGCCGATTGTTGCCGTGGAGCGAGACACTTCCGGCAATGCCGTCAGCTTCACCATGGTGGTGAGGCAAGAATATCCCGAGGACCTCAGCGAGAGCATCCCACGCTACGCGCCCTTGGAGGTTAACCTCAGCGCCAGCGGAACGAATTATCATTTACCGGCCTGGCTGAATCCGGCGAACTTGACCTTCAATGCCGCGAGCTTGGGGGTGGGCGAGCATGTGGGGGTGCAGGGCAGCTTGGTGTCGGGTTCGCCGGTCACTGTGAACGCCCTGGGGGTTTTCCTGCGGCCACGCACCGTGCTCGGCAATTTTACGCAACTCCTCGCAGCGCTGGATGACAAAGCGGGCGGCTTCACGCTGGCGCCCTGTGGCTCCCTGTTCCAAGGAATGCCGATGACAGCCCTCACCTTCGAAAGCACGTTCTTCTCGGGCGTGGACGGGCTTACGGGGCTCAGTCCTCAGCCGACGATAGCGACACGCGGCTTGCTGTTTTACGAACAGAGTTCCGGCGCGGCGAACGGCGCCGCCTGGACCGCCCCGACGTGGGTCATAGAGGCGCACCGAGTTCATCAGTATTCTCAGTAAGCTGACGGAGCCTTTGTGCCCGGCCGGAGCGGCCAGGGGTCCGGCGTGTGACTGCGGTGCCGTGTGCCTTCACGCACGGTGCCGCGCGGCGGCGTGTCGGCGAAGGGATGGACACCCGCGACCGGGTTCATTAAAATCAATGCGGAAGTGCATGCGGGCTGGTGTCCGCCCAGGACTTCAAATCCTGTGGGTCCTGCTCTGCGGGATCGGTCGGTTCGATTCCGACTCACTTCCGCCACCTGCGCCCGGCGGGGAATGGCGAGCGATGAGGCGTGGGGCGGGAAAACGGAATGGCTCCGAGCCGGCCTCGAAAACCGTCGCCCTATCGGGCTTCAAAAGAAGTCAAGCGGCTGGCGCGTGAACGGGTCGGCACGCCGCCGGCGTCGCGGCGTGAAGAAAAGCGAAAGCGAAAAGCGCCCAAGCACAAAAGAAAAATTTGGGAAGAGATGTTCGAGTGAGGCGAGCGGCGGCGCAAAAGCTCGTCTCTCGGAGGCTTGGACCAAGCCTAACGTTTAGCTCCTCAGCCGGGTTTGAATTCGGGAACTCGTTCGCCGGGACGAAATAGCGGAGGAGGTTCCACGCCGAGCCGGTTCGCCAGGCGCCGCTGAATCTCCAGCAGGTCCCGCTTCGCAAACCCTTCGCTTGCCAACTCAATTTGCCCGTCGGCCCCGATCAGAAAGAGCGTTGGGGTGAATTTCACGTCGTACTGCCGGCAGACGCGGTAAGGCGGGTCATCTACCAGGAGAGGAAACGTGATGCCAAATTTCGAGGCAAAGGCGCGGGTGTCGCGGGCGTCGTCCTGAGAAATTCCCCAGACGGTCACGCCGTTGTTTCCCCACTGGGCGTGCAAACGTTCTAGAAACGGAAACGTAAATTGACAGGTGGGGCAGCTCACCTTGAAAAAAGCGGCGAGCACCGGACCGCGGGCCAGCGCTTGGTTGAGCGCATAGCTCGCGCCGTCGGTTCCTTTCAATTCGATGGTCGGGGCCGAAACTCCGACGGCTGCCTGGGGCATCTGTTACTCTCCCTTCACTTTTATTTTATCAAATATTCGACCGCGCACGGTTAGCGCCGCAATTGGCGCAGCATTTCCTGGGCGGCAACCAGCACCGGGTCCCAAACCGGCGCGAAGGGGGGAGCGTAGGTCAAGTCAAGCGAGGCTATCTGTTCAACGGTCATGTGGGCGTGCAGGGCTGTGGCCAAGATATCCACCCGTTTGGCCACGCCTTCCGGGCCGGCGATTTGCGCGCCCAGCAGGCGGCCGGTAGCGCGGTCGGCGAGCAGGCGGACGGCCATCGGTTGACCGCCAAGGTAGCCGGCGCGCGTGGAGGCGCGGATGGAGGCGGCGGCGACGTCAAAGCCGGCGGCGCGGGCCTCGGAGTGACTCAACCCGGTGCGCGCCACCTCCAGGTCAAAAACCTTCACTGCCGCCGTCCCCACGATACCGCCGAAGCGGGCTCGACCGCCGGCGGCGTTCTCTCCGGCGACGCGCCCTTGTTTGTTGGCGGTGGTGCCCAAGGGAACATAGACCGGTTTGCCGGAGACCAAGTGACGGGCTTCGGCGACGTCTCCGGCGGCGTAGATGGCCGCGGCGCTCGATTCCATGAACTCGTTCACGGCGATGGCGCCGGCAACGCCCAAGCGAAGGCCGGCTGCCTCTGCCAACCGCGCGCGCGGGCGAACGCCGGTGGCCAGAATGACGCAATCCACCTCGGCACTGCCGCCGGACGCGCCCTCCCAAGCGAGCCGCCGAACGCGCCGGCTGCGGTCTCCCGTGACGCCCTCGACCTTGGCCGGCTTCGCCACGCGAACCCCGTTGCGGACAAGTTCTTGCTCCACAAGCGCGCTGATTTCTTCATCCACGGCTTCCAGCAAATTCGCGGAATGATCGAATAAGGTGACTTCGAGGCCGAGTTGACGCAAGGCGTCCGCCATTTCCAGTCCGATGTAGCCGCCGCCCAAAATGGCCGCGCGGCGCGGACGCTCTTCGGCGAGAAATCGCTTGAGCGCGAGCGCCGC
>JAKASC010000240.1 GCA_021828245.1 Acidobacteriota bacterium | reverse complement strand
GGCCGAAGACGCGCGAAAGCACCTGCGAGGGAGCGTCAAAAAAGTCATCATCTCCGCTCCGGCCAAGAACGAAGACATCACGATTGTTCTCGGCGTCAACGAGGACAAATATGACCCCGCTAAACACCACATCATTTCGAATGCTTCCTGCACGACGAATTGCCTGGCGCCGGCCGCCAAAGTGGTCCATGAGAGTTTTCGGATCTCGAAAGGGGCGATGACGACGGTCCACTCCTACACCAACGACCAACGGATTCTTGATTTGCCCCACAAGGATTTGCGCCGGGCGCGAGCCGCGGCCGTATCCATCATTCCGACCTCGACCGGCGCCGCCAAGGCGATTGGCCTGGTGCTGCCGGAACTGCAGGGCAAGCTGGACGGGTTTTCCTTGCGCGTCCCTACCCCGAACGTCTCTATTGTCTATCTGGTGACCTTCGTCGAGAAGCCCACCACCACCGAAGAGCTCAGAGCCACTTTCAAACGCGCCGCGGAAGGCCCGCTCAAGGGGATTCTGCAGTATTGCGAGGAAGAACTCGTCTCGACAGATTTTCGTGCCAACCCGCATTCTTCCATTGTGGACGCGGCCTTTACCAAGGTCATTGACAGCACATGCGTCCAAGTCACCTCCTGGTATGACAACGAGTGGGGATATTCTAAACGGGTCAACGATCTGATTAAGTTCGTTGCCAAATCTCTTTAAGAACGGGTGCCGGAACCTCGCATTGTGCCGGCGCGACGCAAGCGACCACATTCGACAAGGGATGTTCAATGCCCAAACTCTCCATTCGCGACCTTGACCTGAAGGGTAAGCGTGTTTTTATGCGCGTGGACTTCAACGTTCCCCTCGACGCCGAGGGCGGAGTGGCAGATGACACGCGCATCCGCGCGAGTCTCCCGACGATTCAACTGGCCCTCCGTGAGGGGGCGCGGTTGATTTTAGCCTCTCACCTTGGCCGGCCGAAAGGAAAGCCCGACCCGAAGTTGAGTCTGGCGCCCGTAGCCGGGCGACTCTCCCAACTTCTTGGACAACCGGTTGCCTTTGTGAAAGATTCGATCGGTCCGGAAGCGGAAGCGGCCGCCGCCGCTCTCGGCGACGGTCAGGCCCTGCTGCTGGAAAATCTCCGTTTTCACGCTGAGGAAGAAAAAAACGATCCGCAATTTGCGCGACGGCTGGCGGCGCTGGCGGAAGTTTACGTTAACGATGCCTTTGGCACGGCCCACCGAGCCCACGCTTCGACTGAAGGGATTGCGCATCTTCTTTCCCCCGCCGCAGCCGGTCTGCTCATGGAAAAAGAGCTCCACTACCTGGGTCAGGCGGTGGAGAACCCGCCACGGCCATACGTGGTGATTGTGGGCGGCGCCAAGGTCTCCGATAAAATCGAATTTCTGCAGAATCTCATGCGGTTTGCGGACGCCGTGCTGATCGGCGGAGCCATGGCTTACACGTTTCTGAAGGCTCGCGGCGTGAACGTTGGACTATCAAAGTTCGAAGCAGACAAGCTGGACCTCGCCCGCGACCTTTTGAGTTTTTCTGAACGGCGCAGCATCAGGCTCTGCTTGCCCAGCGATCACGTGGTAGCAGAAAAAATCGACCCGTCTGCCGCCGCCGAGGTTGTTTCGGGCACGGCCATCCCTGCCAATCGTCTCGGCGTGGACATCGGCCCGGCCACGCGCGCCGATTATGCCGCTCAAATCCAGCAAGCTCGGATGATTGTTTGGAACGGGCCGATGGGCGTGTTTGAGATTCCTCAATTCGCCGCCGGCACCTTGGCCGTTGCCAAGGCCGTTGCGGACTCCTCCGCGATTTCGATTGTCGGAGGCGGCGATTCGGTTGCGGCGGTCCATCAAGCCGGCCTGGCTGATAAAATCAGCCACGTTTCAACCGGGGGCGGCGCCTCGCTTGAGTTTCTTTCTGGAATGAAGCTGCCCGGGGTAGAGGCGCTGACGGATAAATAATCCGACTCTTTGGAAAGCTCCATGCGTCGTCCTGTGATTGCCGGCAATTGGAAGATGCACAAGACCATTGCGGAAACTTCCGCCTTCGTGGCCAGGCTGAGGGAACGCGTGGCCAACGTGAACCATTGCGACATCGTGGTCGCTCCACCCTTCACCGCCCTTCGCGCGGCAGCCGAGGCGGCCCGGGGAAGCAACCTCCGCATCGCCGGCCAGGACGTCCATTGGGAGCCTAACGGCGCGCACACCGGAGACATTTCTGCGGGCATGTTGATGGAGGCCGGCGCCACGGCGGTCATTATTGGCCACTCCGAGCGGCGCCGAGACCACGGCGAGACCGATGAAATGATCAACCGCAAACTCAAGGCGGCGTTGGCCGCTGGCCTGACGCCGATCGTGTGCGTGGGAGAAACCTTGGAAGAAAGGGAGTCTGGGCGGACACAAGAGGTGCTGAGCCGGCAATTTGAAGGCGGCTTTGCCGGATTGACCCCTTGGGAATTTTCCCGTATTATGATGGCGTACGAGCCGGTTTGGGCCATTGGGACAGGACGGACCGCAACCCCGGAAATGGCGGCGGAAAGCCACACCTATCTGCGGGAACTGAGTCGGCGGCGGTTCGGAGAAGCTGAGGCGGAAAGGCTGCGTATTCTTTATGGCGGCAGCGTGAAGCCCGACAACATTGCCGGCTTGATGCGCGAGGTCCAAATTGACGGCGCCCTCGTCGGGGGAGCAAGCTTGGACCTGGAATCTTTTGTAGCCATCGTCCAATACCCGCCGCTAGTAGCCGCAGGCAGGGTAGGATAATCGAAATCTTATGGTAACCGCAGTCGTCATCCTACAAGTACTGATCAGCATTCTGCTGGTTTTGGTGGTTCTCATTCAGGGCGGAGAAAATGTGGATATGGCCGCCGCTTTTGGAGGCGCCAGTCAGGCCGCGTTTGGGCCACGTGGCGCAGTGACCACCATTCAGAAAATTACGTGGGTGTTGGCCGCGCTATTTGTGATGACCTCGATGACCTTAGCCATTTGGTCCGGCGGGACGAGCTCCCCTTCGGTGCTGTCGAAGGCTCCGCCGCGGCAGACAGCCCCAGCCTCATCGGCGAAGAAGAAGTAACGGCCTGGCCGTGCGACGCCACGTGACGGGGCGACAGTTCGCTGCATGTTGCACGAGGCTCCTATGTGCGGAAGTGGCGGAATTGGCAGACGCACCAGCTTGAGGGGCTGACGCTCGCAAGAGCGTGGGGGTTCGAGTCCCCCCTTCCGCACCACCGGCTCGCATAAGCTCC
>JAKASC010000239.1 GCA_021828245.1 Acidobacteriota bacterium | reverse complement strand
GGCTACGCCTTCCAGCGATTGGCCGAGGCCATCCGTCCGGCGGGCGCCGTCGTATTGTTCTCCGTGCTGTTTGCGCTCGGCCACTTGGCCAATCCCTCGCACACGCTCATCTCCACCGTCAACACGGTCCTCATCGGGGTTTTGCTCGCCGTCGCCTATTTGCGCACGCGCGCTTTGTGGGTGCCGCTCGGCGTCCACTTTGCCTGGAATTACGTGCAAGGGTTTGTGTTGGGTTTGCCGGTCAGCGGCCTGAGCATCCCGCACGCTTGGCTCACGGCTCAGGTTCACGGAAACCGGCTGCTCACCGGCGGCGCCTATGGACCGGAGGGAAGTTGGCTTACCACGGCGGTGATTCTGGTGGGTCTGGTGTATGTGAGCGCTTCGCCGCGCCTGCGCGTCAGCCAAACCATGCGGCGGCTGAATTTGCCCGCCGCCCCTTGGCCCAATCCCACCGAACCGCAAGAGATTTTCCCCGACCTCTCTTCTCTGGACAAAAAGGAGTAGAATAGACGAAGCAAGGCAAGGACGGCGGGCCTATGGGCGCAACCAAGAGCCCCGAAGCACGCGCGGCTCATCCAAGAAGGGCCTGGATCGCAGCAGACGCAGCGCGGCCGGGCGCGCCTTCGTTCGGCCAAGCGCCGGCGTGGATGGCCCTGACGTTGCTTATTTTGGCCGCAAGCCCGGCGCTCGCCAAAAGGAATTACTTCACCGATCCGCGCATTTTATTGATTCGCGGACTTGAAGCCGCCATCGCCGTGACCAAGGTGCCTTTGCCGGCCGGAAGAAAGGGCGTGGTCATCAATTCCAACGGCCAATTGGAGGCGGCGCAGGCCAAGGCGCAACTCATGTCGAACGGCATGGCCGTCAAGCCCGGCATGGCGGTCGAGATTACCAAAATTGATTTTCATGCCCATCGCATTGTGTTTGAAATTGATGGCGGCGGCAAAAAATGGAAGTGGTATCGGCACATCGAAATCGGCATGGGAGGGCCGGGCGAGATGACGCCCATTGGCCCGCAACACGTCCAGCAGGAGCGTTACGAAGGCTCGTTCATCACCTTGCGACTGCCGAAAGGCGTGGCGGCGCCGACCGTCGCCCAAGCGCGGCAACTCTTGAGCTCGGTGCTCGATTTTCACCATCGCACCCCGACCGTCATCTACTCGCCGTCGGTGCCGCCGCAGTTTCGTGAGGCGGTGAAACACCACCAGGTTCTGCTCGGCATGGACGAGAGCGAGGTCTTTTCCGCCAAAGGCCCGCCCGACCGGAAAGTCCGCAGCAACAAGCCGGACGGCGAAGAAGAAGACGATTGGATTTACGGCCTGCCGCCCCATTGCCTGTTTGTCGTCTTCATGGACGGCACGGTCACCGCAGTCCACCAGTACTAAGGCCCTCGCCGCTCGGTGGCGCTGTGCCCCTCGGCGCGAGCACGCCTTGCAGCGTGTCCGGCGGCTGCGCGGAAAAAGCCAAGGCTTTCCGCGCCCGTTGACGACGCGGAAAGGAGAATCCAGGTTAATCTATGAGCGATGAACCCCAATCCCCTCCCGGCGGTCAAACCCCGCCCAAGCCAACGCCTTCGACCGCTCAAGCTCCTGGAGCGCCCAAACCTCCGGCCCCGGCGGCTCCCAAGCCCGCTCCCAAGCCGGTGGTCAAGCCCGAGCCGTGGTCCAGTCCGTGGCTTGAAACCCTCCAGAGCCGTTTTCCCGGCGCCATCTCGGATCCCCTGATTTTCCGAGGTCAACCCTATTTCACCGTCGCCAAGGAGCAGTTACTTTCCGTCGCCGAATTTCTCAAAAGCGAGCCGGGCGGAAGTTACGTCTTTTTGACCGATGAGACGGCTGTGGATTATCCCAAGCGCGAGAAGCGGTTTGAAATCATTTATCTGCTCTATTCCTTCGCGCGCAATGACCGCCTCCGCATGAAGGTTTTGGCGGCGGAAGGAGAGCCGGTTCCCTCGGTCACCGCGATTTGGCCTGCTGCCAACTGGCTGGAACGCGAAATCTATGATCTTTTTGGCGTGGTCTTTGAGGGGCATCCCGATCTGCGGCGCATCTTGATGCCGGAAGATTGGACCGGCCATCCCTTGCGCAAGGATTACGATATCCTGCGCCAGGACACGGCGTGGGTGAAGGCCAATCTCAACATCGAAAGCGGGCAGTAACCAAGGAAGGCGACATGGCGGAAACGACTTTTTTGGATGCGAACGAGCTGGTGCTGAACATGGGGCCGCAGCACCCGGCCACGCACGGCGTGTTGCGCGTCAAGCTGAGGCTGGATGGCGAGCGCGTTTTGGGCTCGGAGTGCGTCATCGGCTATCTGCATCGCGGCGTGGAGAAAATCGCCGAGAATCGAACTTACGCTCAGTTTGCGCCTTACACCGACCGCATGGATTACGTGGCCGCCGTCACCAACGGCATGGGTTATTGCGAGGCGGTCGAGAAGCTGCTGGGCGTGGAACCCCCGCCTCGCGCCCAATGGACGCGGATGATCCTGGCGGAATTGCAGCGCATTGCCAGCCACCTGCTCTGGCTCGGAACGCACGCCTTGGACCTGGGCGCGATGACCCCGGTGTTTTACACCTTCCGCGAGCGCGAAGAAATTCTCAACATCTTTGAAAATTATTGCGGCGCGCGGCTGACCACTCACGCCTTCCGCATTGGCGGTCTGCAATATGACCTTTACGACGAATTTGAAGCCGACGTCCGCAAATTTTGCGATGACTTCCCCGGCAAGATTGATGAGTACGAGCAGCTCCTCACCACCAATCGCATCTGGATGGAGCGGACGCAAGGCGTCGGGGTGCTGAAACCTGACGACGCCATCGCCCTCGGCGTCACGGGCCCCGTGCTGCGCGGCTCGGGCGTCCAGTGGGATGTGCGGAAGGCTCAGCCGTATGAAGCTTACGCTCAGGTCGAATTCGACGTTCCCATCGGCCAGCACGGCGACACCTATGATCGCTATTTGGTTCGCCTGCAGGAGATGCGGCAGTCGGTGCGCATCATTCGGCAATGCCTGGAGCGGCTCGAGCCGGGGCCTATCCTCGGCAAAGTCGCCAAAATCATCAAGCCGCCCGCGGGCACGGAGGTCTATCACTCGATTGAGGGGCCCAAGGGCGAACTCGGCTATTTCGTGGTGAGTGATGGTACGGTCAATCCCTATCGCGTGCGGATTCGTCCCCCGTCTTTTCTGAATCTTCAGGCGCTCGATAAAATGATTCAAGGGCAGTTGGTGGCCGACGTGGTCGCCATCATTGGCACGATTGACATTGTGC
>JAKASC010000013.1:4763-19060 GCA_021828245.1 Acidobacteriota bacterium | reverse complement strand
TCGCTTTGATCGGTTCGCATCTTCGTATTGTGCGCCATCGGCAGCAGTATGGCCACGCGGTGACTGCCCTGAGCTTCCGCATTGACCCTAACCAGCCGCACGCCGCCCTGCGAGCGCGTGACGTCAACCGTGTAGTTCCCCGACGGCAGCGTCACCTTTCCCCACTGCGCCTGAAAGGGCAGTGTGAATTTGCCATGAAATTCCTGGGCGCTGGCGAGGCTCGCGAACAGGAGCGAAGCTCCGGCCACCACCGCAAGATTCTTAACCCAACCCAAAGATCTCTTAGAGTTCATGATGCGCCTCCTCGTTTGAATTGGCGGGTGATGCGCTACCCGCGCTTCGCTGTCCCGCCTCATCTGATAAGGCGGAAATGGAGGCCCGAAACTGTAGTCCGTGAGAAATATATTTTTGGCTGCCGTCAGGAGTGCGGTAAAATGCACAGCACGGGGGGTGGGCGTTCCACGCCACAAGGCATCATGGCCGAACCGCCGGCGCATGAAGTCACCCAATTGCTCCAAGCCTGGGGCGGCGGAGACGAGCGCGCGCTGGAGAGGCTGGTTCCGTTGGTCTATGCCGAGCTGCACCGGCTGGCTCGCCGCTATATGGCCCGCGAACGCACCGGGCACACGCTTCAGACCACGGCGCTAGTGAATGAGGCTTATTTGCGGCTGGTGGATTTGAGGCAGGTGAACTGGCAGAATCGCGCCCAGTTTGTGGGCGTGTGCGCGCAACTGATGCGGCGCATTCTGGTGGATTCGGCCCGCAGCCGCCGGTCCGAGAAGCGGGGCGGGGAAGCGAAAAAACTCTCCCTGGAGGAAGCCCCGGCTGTATCGAGGGAGCGAGCCGCCGACCTGGTGGCGCTCGACGACGCGCTCAATGCCCTGGCCGTCCTGGACGCGAGAAGAAGCCGCGTGGTCGAACTGCGCTTCTTCGGTGGGCTGAGCGTGGAAGAAACCGCCGAAGTTCTGAAGGTTTCCCCTGAAACCGTGATGCACGATTGGAAGCTGGCCAAGGCGTGGCTTCAGCGGGAGATGAACCGTGACTCCTGAACGGTGGGAACGCGTAGCGGAGTTGTATCGCGCCGCGCTCGAGCGCCCGGCCGGCGAGCGTGAAGCGTTTCTCACCCAAGCCTGCGGCGCGGATGACGAGCTGCGGCGCGAAGTGGAATCGCTGCTGGCGCAGGAAGACAGGAGTTTTTTGGAGAGGCCAGCGTGGGAAGTGGCAGGGAAAATGGGTAGAGACGCGCCGGTCGCGCGTCTCGAATCAGTGCCGGCCGCGGACCAAGCGCAGACGGCCCAGCGGGCCGTCTCTACCAACGCGGGACAGGGCAACATGGTGGGCCAGACGGTTTCGCATTATCGCACTCTCGAAAAACTCGGCGCGGGCGGGATGGGTGAGGTGTATGAGGCCGAGGACACGCGGCTGAAGCGCCGAGTAGCGCTGAAGTTCCTTTCGGTGGCAGCGGACTTCAGTCCGCCACCGGGCGATGCCGACCGCAAGACCGCGGCGACGCCACCAGGCGAGGTCAAGCGCCCCGCGACGCCCGAGGCGCTAGCGCGCTTTGAGCGCGAGGCGCAGGCGGCCTCGGCGCTCAATCATCCCAACATCTGCACGATTTACGACGTCGGCGAGCACGACGGTCGGCGCTTCATCGTGATGGAACTGCTCGAAGGCCAAACGCTGAAGCAGGCCCTGGCGAGCGGGCCGTTCGAGATGGAGCGGCTGCTCGATTTGGCCATCGAGATGGCCGACGCTTTGGACGCGGCGCACCAAAAAGGCATCGTCCATCGGGACATCAAGCCGGCGAACATTTTCCTTACGACGCGCGGGCAAGCGAAGATTCTGGATTTCGGTTTGGCCAAGCTGACGGGGGCGGAGGCGGATTTCACCCAAGCGCCGATGGCGACGGAGGATCGTCCGCACCTGACCAGTCCGGGGACGGTGATGGGGACGATCGCCTACATGAGTCCCGAGCAGGCGCGGGGCGAGGCGCTCGACGCGCGCACGGACCTGTTCAGTTTGGGGGCGGTGTTGTACGAGATGGCGACGGGGAAGCCGCCGTTTGCCGGGGCGACGACGGCGGTGATTTTCACCGAGATTCTCAAGGCCGACCCCGTGCCGCCCTCGCAACGCAACCCTGAGGTGCCGGCCGAGCTCGACGAGACCATTCTGAAGGCGCTGGAGAAGGATCGCGAGCTGCGCTATCAGACGGCGGCGGAGATGCGCGCCGACCTGAAGCGCCTCAAGCGCGACACGAGCTCGGGTGCAAGGGTTGGCCAGCAGCTCCGCCCCGAGCCAAGCGGCGACACGGGCGCACGTCTCCGGGGCGGGCGCTTGCGCAAGGCGGGTGAGTTTGTGGCCGTCCTGCCGTTTGCCAACCTGAGCGGTGACCCGGAGATGGAATATCTGAGCGACGGCATTGCCGAAGGCATCATGAACAGCTTGGCAGAGATTCCCAAGCTGCGTGTTATCTCTCGAGGCTCGGTCATGAGGTACAAGGGCAAGGAGGTGGACGCTGGCGCCGTGGGGCGCGAGCTGCGCGCGTGGGCGCTGGTGAGCGGCCGGATGGTGGCGCGGGGCGACAACCTTTCGATTAGCGTCGAGTTGGTGGACACGCTCAGCAACGCGCACCTTTGGGGCGGCCAGTATACCCGGAAGATGGCGGACATCTTCGCGGTGCAGGAAGAGATTGCCGCCCAGGTTGCCGAAAACGTCCGCCCGCGCCTCACCGGCGAGGCAGGCAAGCGGCCGCGCCGGCGCGCCCCGAAGAACAGCGAGGCTTATCGGTCTTACCTGAAGGGGCAATTTCACTTGTGGAAGGTGACGCCCGCGGGGATCAAAAGGGCCCTCGAATGCTTCGAGGAAGCGCTCAGAGAGGACCCGGCCTACGCCCCGGCCTACTGTGGAATCAGCACGGCGTATGCCCACGCGGCGATGTTCGGATTTTCTCCCGAGCGCGAGACCGCGCCCAAGTCCAGACCGGCTATCGAGCGGGCGCTCCAGCTCGACGACACGCTGGCAGAAGTCCACGCTTGCCTGGGCGTCTGGAAGTCCTGGTACGACTGGGACTGGCGCGCCAGCGAGCGGGAGTTCTTGCGAGCCATCGAGCTTAATCCTAACGACGCACGGTTCCACGGATGGTTCGCCGTCTGCCTGCTCAGCCCTCTCGGCCGTGGAGAGCAGGCGATGCGCGAAGGCGCGACGGCGGAAGAGCTTGACCCGCTGACGCCCTTGGTGGCGGCCTGGCAAGGGCTCAACTGCCTCTACGCGCGACGCCTCGACGAAGCGGAAGCGGAATTCAGGAAGGCCCTGGATTTAGACTCGAACTTTTGGTTCGCGCTCATGGGGCTTGGCGCGGTCTACTTGCTTGCCGGGAAACTGGAAGCGGCAGCGCAGACGGGCGAGAAGGCCGTGACCCTTTCCGGACGCTCGCCGCGCGCCGTGTCAGAACTCTGCGGTGCCTACGCCACCATGGGCAGGCGCCAGGAGGCCACCAAGCTCCTCCAGGAGCTTGTCGAGCGCTCGAAGTTCGAAGGGTTTAGCCCTGCTGAAAAGGCGCGTGCTTACGCCCGCCTTGGCGAAAATCAGGCGGCGCTCGACTGCCTGGAGGAAGCGTGTGAGCAGCGATCCTCGTGGCTCATTTACTCCGGCGTGAGCCCGGCGTTCGATTCGCTGCATGGCGACCCGCGGTTTCAGGATTTAATGCGGCGCCTCGGCATGCCGGCGGCGTAGCCGCCTGGAGGCGAGCCACGCCATCCGTGAGCTAACGGGCCGGCAACGGACGAGGTTCTCAATCCTTCCGAGCACGAGGGTGGATTTCCCGCGTCCCTGCGTTAAACTATGAGCGCGCCGGTTCGGCGAAATCGAAGCCGGCCGGGGATGCCATGGAGCGCTACGGGCACGGGAGCGGCAAGGTGAGGCGGCACAGTCAAAGGGCAGGCCGGCGAAGCGGGCGGTTGTGGCTGGGCGCGCTGGTGGCCTGCGCGATGCTTTCCTCTTGCAGCCAACCTCGTCCCCGCGTGATAGCCTCGAAGCCAACGCCAATCAATCCGGCTACGGTGGGTGAGATTGCCGGAACGATTTATTTCAAGGGCACGCCGCCGCGCCGGCAAGTGATTCACATGGACGAAGACCCGGTGTGCGCGAGCGAGCACCGCGGCCGGCCCGTTTACGCCGAAGATGGCAAGGTGAACCCCAACGGAACGCTGCCAAACGTTTTTGTTTACCTACGCGCCGGAGCGGAGAAGTATGTTTTTGCGCCGCCCTCCCGGCCCGTGCTGCTGGCGCAAAAGGGCTGCATGTACGTACCCCACGTGCTGGGCATTCAAGTGGGGCAGCCGCTTGAAATCATTTCAGAAGATCCGACGATGCACAACGTGCATCTCATCGCCAAAAACAATCCGGAATGGAATGTTTCGCAGGGGCCGGGCGCGCCGCCCATCTTCAAGACGTTTTCGCGGCCCGAAGTGATGATGTCGGCAGAGTGCAATCAGCATCCCTGGATGCGATGCTACATCGGCGCGGTGGCCAATCCTTTTTACGCGGTGACGGGCTCGAGCGGCCAATACGTGCTGCGGGGCGTTCCGGCGGGAACTTATACCGTTGAGGCGTGGACGGCAACCTTCGGCAGCGAGGAAAAGTCCGTGACGGTGCGGCCGAAAAAAACGACGCAGGCGAATTTCACGTTCAAGCCGATGTGAGCTCGGATGTGGGGCGGCGGAAAGAGGCGATGGGCAAACTTCTCGCGTTCACGATGGTGGCGGCGACCGTGGCGACCGTCGTGCTGTTCTGGCGGCGGGTGTGGTGGTTTCCGCCGAATATCTCGACCGTCGGAGCGGGGGTGGACGGCGACTTTCGGCTGACGCTCTGGGTGACGGGCATCCTGTTTGTGGCCGCGCAACTGATTCTGGCGTATTGCATCGGCCGACGACCGAAGGCCGGCCGCGCCCGTTATCTCACGGGCAATCTACGGATGGAAGTGGCGTGGACGGTCGTGGCAGCCGTGACGTTTATCGGCCTGGCGCTCCACAGCTATCGAACCTGGGCGCGGATGTACTTTATCGGCGCGCCGCCCAACGCCGTGAAGATTCAGGTGGAGGCGGAGCAATTTGCTTATTGGTTCCGCTATCCGGGGCCGGACGGCGTGTTTGGCCCCATGCACCTTCGGCTGATTAACGACGCCACCGGCAACTACTTTGGGCTCGACCCGGCACGCGATCCCGCCTCACGCGACGATATCGTCACCGCCACGCTCGGCATCCCCGTTGACCGACCCGTCGAGCTGCTGCTGATGTCGAGAGACGTGATTCATTCCTTTTACGTCCCGCAGCTTCGCATCCAGCAGGACATCGTGCCGGGCATGGTGATTCCGATACACTTTACGGCAACTCGAACCGGCAACTATCAGATTGTCTGCACGCAGCTCTGCGGGCTGGGACACTACGCGATGCGGGCGTCCCTCAAGGTGATGACGGAGGCGAATTTCAAGCAATGGCTGGCCCGCCAAGCGGCCGAGCAATGACGGGTGCGGATTCGGCCAGTGGGTGAAAGAGCCGGCTGGCGGATGCTCTGCGCGTCGCGGGCACCATCGCATGGCGGCTTGCCCCGCGACGGGCCGCCGGATGGGTGGCGGGCGCGCCGCGCGCGTGCCGCAGAGCGTAAGGTCGAGTGACATGGCAAAGGCTTCCAGTGAAAGCGTGGCACCGCAAGTCGCTCAGGGGTTTTGGCGGAAGTACGTCTTCAGCACCGACCACCAAATCATCGGCAAGCAATACTATTTTTTGGCGCTTTTTGCGGCGCTCGTGGCGATGTTTCTGTCCTGGCTGATGCGCGTGCATTTGGCCTGGCCGAGGCTGGCGATTCCGGGTCTGAACGCGCTTTCCGCCTCGGGCGCGCCGGCGGGGTTGATGACGCCGGAATATTATTTGTCGCTTTTGACGGTGCACGGAACGCTGATGATTTTTTTTGTTTTAACCACGGCGCCTCAAGCGGGGTTTGGGAATTGTCTGTTGCCGGCGCAACTGGGCGCGGAGCGGATGGCGTTTCCACGATTGAACATGCTTTCCTTCTGGCTCACCTTCACGAGCCTGGGCGTGTTGCTGGCGAGCTTCTTCGTGCGGGGCGGGCCGGCGATTTCCGGCTGGACGGCCTATCCGCCGCTGAGCGCGCTTGGCAGCATCACGGGTCCGGGCGAGGGCCTGGGGCAGAGCCTGTGGATCATCTCGATTGCCTTGTTTTGCGTGGCCTCGCTTTTAGGGGCGCTCAACTTTATCACCACCACGCTCGATTTGCGGGCGCCGGGCATGACGCTGATGCGAATGCCTCTCACCGCCTGGGCGTGGTTTGTCACCGCCATCCTGATGTTGCTTTCCTTCGCCGTGCTGCTGGCGGCGTGCGTCCTGCTGATGCTGGATCGCGTCGCGGGAACCAGCTTCTTTGTTCCGAGCGGGCTGATCGTGAGCGGGCAGATGATTCATGGCCACGCGGGCGGCTCACCGCTGTTGTGGGAGCACCTTTTTTGGTTTTTCGGTCACCCGGAGGTTTATATCGCCATTCTGCCGGCCATGGGGGTGACCTCGCATCTGCTTTCTTGCTTCGCGCGCAAGCCCGTGTTTGGCTATCGCGCCATGGTGTGGGCGACCATCGCCATTGGATTTCTGGGTTTTCTGGTGTGGGGCCATCACATGTTCGTGAGCGGAATGAATCCGTATTCAGCGTTTGCGTTTGCGGTGCTGACCGTCATCATTGCCGTGCCTTCCGCCGTCAAGACGTTCAATTGGCTCGGAACGCTTTGGGGCGGCCGGCTGCGACTGACCACCGCCATGCTGTTTGCCCTGGGGTTTGTGTCCATTTTTGTCAGCGGCGGATTGAGCGGTATTTTTCTCGCCGAGCCGCCGGTGGACGTGCAGCTCCACGCCACCTATTTTGTGGTGGCGCACTTCCACCTGGTCATGGGGATGGCGGCCATGTTCGGCATCTTCAGCGGAACGTATTTTTGGTTTCCGAAAATGTTCGGCCGCATGATGAATGAAACGCTCGGCAAGATTCACTTCATCCTGACGTTCGTGGGAGCGTATTGCGTCTTCATGCCCATGTATTTTCTGGGCATGGCGGGCAACGTGCGCCGCTACGCGCAATTTGTGGATCCCTATCTTCAGCCCTTGATGCCGTTGCAGCGCTTCATCACGGTGGCGGCGCTCGGGTTGGGCGCGGCGCAGTTTCTTTTTATCTTCAACTTGTTTTGGAGCCTGTTTGGGGGCAAGAAAGCGGGCGAAAATCCTTGGCAAGCCACCACGCTCGAATGGGCCACGCCGGGCGCGGCTCGCGCGGTTTATCGCGGCCCTTATGAGTACGCGGTGGCGGGTCAAGAGCAGGATTTCGTGATGCAAAATGCGCCGGACGCGGGCCCGTCGCGGGCGCGAAAGGAAGCTGCCGATGACAACGCAGACCAAATTTCCAACGCTTGAGGAAAGGGGCTTTGGCGACGGGGGCAACGGGGGAGAAGGCTCCGCCGGTCGCTCCGCCGGTGGCAATGGCACGGCGCTGAGCGTGGGCCCGACGGGCATCTGGATCGCCATGGCCTCCATCACGATGTTCTTCGCCGCCTTCACCAGCGCCATGGTGGTGCGGGCGGGGCTCGGCGCGGATTGGACTCGCGTGGCGCTGCCGCGCATTCTGTATTTGAATACGGCGATGTTGCTGGCCAGCAGCGTGACGCTCGAACTTTCCGGCAGAAGCCTTCGGGCGGCGCGCGAGGGGCCATTTTTCGGCTGGCTGATGGCGACTGCGGCGCTGGGCGTCGCGTTTTTGGCGGGGCAGCTTGACGCCTGGCGCGAGCTGGCGGCGCGCGGAGTTTATTTGGCCACCAATCCGGCCTGCTCTTTCTTCTACCTGCTGACGGCCGCGCATGGCGCGCATCTGGCGGGCGGACTTTTGGCGCTGTTTTACTTGGTGGCGCGCCATCGGCGGATCGCGCGGGGCGCGAGCGGGCAGACCATCCTCAAGGTGACAACCCTCTATTGGCATTTCATGGACATCCTCTGGCTTTACCTGTTTCTGATGCTGGCCTTGTGGGTTTGAATTCATCGCCTGCGGCCGTTTTCTCCGCCGGCAAGCCGGGCGAGCTACGCGCCAATGCGGCGGACCGGACGGCGACAGAGGGTGAAGAGGAGTTCCCTCCTCGTGCTGAGGCTCGCCTGTGCTACGCTGGAGGAGGTTTCAGAACGCGCGAGGTGATTGATGGAACCTGCTTTGTCGCAAACGGAATTAAACCAAATCCACGCTTACTGGCGCGCCGCCAACTATCTTTCCGTCGGCCAAATCTACTTGATGGATAATCCCTTGCTGCGCGAGCCGCTGAAAATCGAGCACATCAAGCCGAGACTGCTCGGGCATTGGGGCACGACACCGGGACTGAACTTCATTTACGCTCACTTGAACCGGCTGATTCGGCGGCGCGACCTCAACATGATTTTTGTGACCGGGCCGGGCCACGGCGGGCCGGGAGTGGTGGCGAATACCTACCTCGAAGGAACCTATTCGGAACTCTATTCGGAGGTGTCGCAGGACGCCGAGGGGATGAAGCGGCTGTTCCGCCAGTTTTCGTTTCCAGGCGGCGTGCCCAGCCACACGGCTCCAGAAACCCCCGGGTCTATTCACGAAGGCGGGGAGCTAGGCTATTCGTTGCTGCACGCTTATGGAGCCGTCTTTGACAACCCGGCCCTCATCGCCTGCTGCGTGGTGGGAGACGGCGAGGCGGAAACCGGCCCCTGCGCGACGAGCTGGCACTCCAACAAGTTCCTCAATCCGGCGCGCGATGGAGCCGTGCTACCCATCCTGCACTTGAACGGTTACAAAATCGCCGGCCCAACGGTGTTGGCGCGCATTTCATCGGAAGAGCTTCGTGACCTCTTCGTGGGCTACGGCTATGAGCCGCATTTTGTTGAAGGCCACGAGCCCGAGCCGATGCATCAGGCGATGGCGGCCACGCTGGAGCGCGTGCTGCAAGAGATTCAATCCATCCAGGCCCAGGCGCGGCAAAACGGCTTCCAACAACGGCCCCGCTGGCCGATGATTATCCTCCGCACGCTCAAGGGATGGACAGGCCCGAAGGAAGTGGACGGCTTGCCCGTCGAGGGCACGTTCCGCGCCCACCAAGTCCCGCTCGCGGATCTGGCCGCGAAACCCGACCATCTGAAAATGCTCGAAGCCTGGATGCGAAGTTACCAGCCCGAAGAGCTTTTCGATGGAGCCGGCCGATTGCGGCCGGAGCTGGCGGCGCTAGCGCCCCAAGGCCCGCGCCGCATGGGAGCGAATCCACACGCCAACGGCGGCTTGTTGCTGAAAGATCTGCACATGCCGGACTTCCGCCAATATGGTGTCGCCGTCGAGAAGCCGGGCACCCTCACGGCGGAATCCACGCGCGTGGCCGGAACGTTTTTGCGCGACGTTATGAAGCTCAACCCGGCGAACTTTCGGCTGATGGGCCCGGATGAAACGTCCTCCAACCGCCTAGAGGCCGTGTTTCAAGTGACGAATCGTGTCTCGACGGCGGAGATCCTGCCCACCGACGACCACGTGAAGCCGGACGGACGGGTGATGGAAGTCTTGAGCGAGCACATGTGCCAAGGATGGCTGGAAGGCTATCTGCTGACCGGCCGGCACGGATTTTTCTCCTGCTATGAAGCGTTCATTCACATTGTGGATTCCATGTTCAACCAGCACGCCAAGTGGCTGAAAGTCACCCGCGGGATTCCCTGGCGGCGGCCCATCGCGTCGCTGAATTACTTGCTGACGTCCCACGTGTGGCGGCAGGATCATAACGGATTCAGCCACCAAGACCCGGGATTCATTGATCACGTGGTGAACAAGAAGGCCGAGGTCGTTCGAGTCTATCTTCCGCCGGACGCCAACACGCTGCTCTCGGTGGTGGATCACTGCCTGCGCAGTCGGAATTACGTCAACGTCATCATTGCCGGTAAGCATCCCGAGCTGCAATGGCTGGATATGGAGGCGGCCGTGCGTCACTGCACGCAAGGCGTGGGGATTTGGAGCTGGGCCAGCAACGACCAAGGCGCCGAGCCAGACGCCGTGATGGCCTGCGCCGGCGACGTGCCGACGCTCGAAACGCTGGCCGCCGTGGACCTGCTGCGCCAACACGTCCCCGATCTGCGCCTTCGCGTGGTGAATGTGGTGGATCTGATGGCGCTTCAGCCGCAGAGCGAGCATCCGCACGGGCTGCCCGATCGCGCCTATGACGCTCTGTTCACCCCCAATAAGCCGATCATTTTTGCCTTTCACGGCTATCCGTGGCTCATCCATCGCCTGGTCTATCGGCGCCGCAACCAGCAGCTCCACGTGCGCGGCTACAAGGAAGAGGGAACCACCACCACGCCTTTCGACATGTGTGTGCGCAACGATTTGGACCGTTTCCACCTGGCCTTGGATGTGCTCGACCGGGTGCCCAAGTTGGAAAATGTCACCGCTCATTTTCGCCAGTGGCTGCGCGACCGGTTGGTGGATCACCGCTCCTACGTTCAAGCGCACGGCGACGACATGCCGGAAATTAAAAACTGGCAGTGGCCGTATCCCTCGGGAACGGAGTGAGGGATCGGCTCGCCTCGCGCCCTAGCACGTTCCAAGCGAAGTCGGCGAGAGAAGGTTGCAGGCAAGGAGTGCGGCGGAGCGTCGCAACTCCGGGGGAGCGCGGCATCGCGGTTGAAGCTGCATGAGGATTCTGGTTCTCAACGCCGGGTCGAGCAGTCAGAAAGCGTGTTTGTATGACGTCAGCGCTCCGCTGCCGGAGGACGCGCAGCCGGCGCTCTGGGAGGCGCGGATTGAATGGGGCCAAGCCGGCGGCGGGCGGCTGCGAATCCAAACGGCCGGACAACCCGCTGAACAGGTTGAGATCGCGGTAGGCTCGCATGAAGCGGCGCTTGCCCACTTGTTGAGCACGCTGAACAATCATCCGGGATTGGGGCGGCAGGACGGTCCCGTGGTGGAAGCGGCGGCCCACCGGGTGGTCCACGGCGGGGCTCGCTACACCGAGCCGGTCCTGATCACGCCGGAAGTCAAAAGCGCGATTGCCCAAGCGGGCGTCTTCGCGCCCCTCCATAATCGAGCGGAAATTCAAGGCATGGAAGCGGTGGCAGAACGCTTTGGGAGGATTCCGCAGGTCGCCGTGTTCGACACCGCGTTCCACCGCAGCCTGCCGGAAGAAGAAGTGGTTTACCCGGGACCGTATGAGTGGCTCGAAAAGGGGCTGCGGCGGTACGGATTCCACGGCATCAACCACGAGTACTGTGCCGCGCGGGCGGCGCGACTGCTCGATCGGGAGCCCACTTCCTTGCGGCTCGTCACCTGCCATTTGGGGAGTGGCTGCTCGCTCACGGCGGTCGGCGGCGGGCGAAGCCTCGCCACCACCATGGGCTTTACCCCGCTCGAAGGGCTGATGATGAGCACGCGGGCCGGCTCGCTCGACCCCGGCCTGCTCCTCTATCTAATGCGGGAGCTGCGTTACACCCCCGAGCAGCTTGAGGACATCCTCAATCGCGGCTCGGGCTTGCTGGGGGTTTCCGGAATCTCGGCGGACATGCGGGAAGTGCTGGCAGCGCGCGCCCAGGGCGAGCCACGCGCGGATCTGGCCTTCCGGCTGTTCGTCCAGCGGCTGACGTTCCACGTCGGCGCGCTCCTGCCCAGCCTCGGCAGGCTGGATGCTTTGGTGTTTACCGGCGGCATTGGAGAAAACTCGCCGGAAGTGCGCGCGGCCGCGTGCAAGCGCCTGGCTTTTCTCGGCGTTGAACTCGACCCGAAACGAAACTCCGAAGCCCACGCCGACGGGGATCTGGCCGCGCCGCCCTCCAAGGTCCGCGTGCTGTTGATTCGCGCGCAGGAAGATTGGGTCATCGCCCGGACGGGCTGCAAGTTGCTCACGGAAGTGGTAAAATAAAAGACTTCGCTTTGCTGGGGAGCGCCCACAAGTGTTGTCGAGTGGTCTGGTCTTAGCTCAATGCGTGCTCTGTTACACCTCCGCGGCGGCCGCGAAGGGGAGCGGCATTCATGCCTTGCGCAGCGGCATTCTGCTCCTGGGCACGCCGGCGGTTTTTCTGTTTGTGGGGATTCTGGTTCTGGCGGCGCGGCGAAGAAACCGATTTCACGGCTTCACGGAAGCCGCGCCGGCGGAAGCCCCGCTGAGAGAGACGACGTAAAGCGCGGGGTGGAACGGTCTGATGAGTCGTCGCAGGGTCAATCCGTGGTTGCACCGCTACGCCATTTTTGTGGCCTTCGCCACCTTCTTCCTGATTATCGCGGGCGCGCTAGTCACTTCCAACGACGCGGGCCTTTCGGTGCCAAGCTGGCCGACTTTCTTCGGAAGCTTCCACATGCCGCGCATGGTGGGCGGCGTGTTCTACGAAGCCGGACATCGCCTGGTGGCGGGCGTGGTGGTGATTCTGACGCTCATCCTGGCAGGCTGGATTTGGAAAAGCGAAGAGCGCCGCTGGGTGCGTCGCCTGGCCGGCTTGTCGGTTTTGGCCATTTTGATTCAGGCGGTGCTGGGGGGCATCACGGTGCTGATGTATTTGCCGGTGGCCGTTTCCGTCGCTCATGCGTGCATGGCGCAAGTCTTCTTTTGTCTCATGGTGAGTTTGGCCGTTTTCACCGGCCCGGAGTGGCGGTGGGATGACGCGAAGTTGGAAGACCACGCCTCGCCGAGCCTCCGTTGGCTGACGGTCGCCAACACGGTGACGATTTTTATCCTCATTTTGCTGGGCGCCATTTTCCGTCATCATGGCTTTGGCGTGATTCCGCACATCGTGGTGGCGCTGCTGGTCACGGCGGCCACGCTGTGGATCTTCGTCCGCGTTCAAAATCATTTTGACGAGTGTCAGCCGTTGGTTCGGGCGGCGAGGCTCCTGGTAGCTTTACTCGCCCTGCAACTGCTCTTGGGCGTCGGTTCTTACATTGAAGTCCTCACGCATCAGAATGCCCCGCAGCCGGAAGCCCCGGTAGTGGATATCACCACCGCTCACGTGGCCGTGGGAGGGCTGGTGCTGGTGACAAGCCTTTGGCTGACCTATCGAGTTTATCGTTACGTCCGAACCGGAAGCGCGGAACGCTCGGCGGAAGCGGCGGAGCAAAGAAAGGCCACGGCATGACAGAACCTCAAGCCCGCGTTCCGGCTCCCGACGCCGCCGATCCGCTCCCGCCTGCGCCGCAGCCCGAGCACACCCGTTGGCTCGTCTGGCTGGCCGATTATTGGACGTTGACCAAGCCCGAAGTGAATTTGCTGGTGCTCGTCAGCACCTTGACCGGCTTTGATTTGGCCTGGCACGGAGCGATGCGGTGGGGGCTATTGCTCGACACCTTGCTCGGAACGCTCCTGGTGGCGAGCGGAACGGGAACACTCAATCAATATCTCGAGCGCCGCTCCGATGCCCGGATGCGCCGCACCGCCCAACGGCCCTTGCCGGCCGGCCGGATGAATTCATCCGCCGCGCTGGTTTACGGCCTGGCGCTCGCGGCAGCGGGCGGCGCGCTGCTCTGGATTCAAGTGAACGCTCTGGCCAGCGTGCTGGCGCTCCTCACCTTGGCAAGTTATCTCCTTTTATACACGCCCCTCAAGCGCAAAACCCCTTGGTGCACCTGGGTAGGAGCTTTGCCCGGCGCCATGCCGCCTGTCATCGGATGGGCGGCCGCGCGCGGCTCGCTCAGCGGGGAAGCGGCTATCCTTTACGCCATTTTGTTTGTTTGGCAGTTTCCGCATCTGCTGGGCATTGCCTGGATGTACCGTGAAGATTACTCGCGCGCCGGGCTGCGGATGTTGCCGGCCCATGACGCGGAGGGCCGACGCACGGCGCGCCAGATTATGGGTTTTCTGCTGGCGCTCGTCCCGCTGAGCCTCATCCCGGCGCTCACCGGCGAGGTGGGGCGGCTTTACGTAGTGGGCGCGCTGGCGCTGGGACTCTATTTTCTGGCTTACGGGGCGCGCTGGGCCCGCGCTCGGAGCAATCGCCTGGCTCGGCAACTGGTGCTCGCTTCGATTGCCTATTTGCCGCTCCTGTGGGTCCTCATGATGCTGGAGAAAGCCAGGCCCTAGCGCGACGCCCAAGGCGAAGCCGGCCCAAGCCGACCGATGACCGCTCACCTGCCTGCCCTCGAGGCCGCGTTCAACTCCCTGACCGTCGCGCTGCTGCTCGCGGGCTTCTATTTTATTCGCCGGAAGAGCGTCCGCGCCCATCGAGCCTGTATGCTTTCGGCGGTTGCAAGTTCTGTGCTTTTTCTTGCGTGCTACCTCACCT
>JAKASC010000013.1:0-4753 GCA_021828245.1 Acidobacteriota bacterium | reverse complement strand
GCGCCTATCTGGCGCTTTTGGGCTCGCACACGATTTTGGCGGCCGCCATTGTGCCGTTGGTCCTGGTGACGCTTTATCGAGCGTGGCGGAAACGCTTTGATTCGCATCGCCACATTGCCCGTTGGACGCTGCCGATTTGGCTTTATGTTTCGATGACGGGGGTTGTGGTTTACTGGGTGTTGTATCATGCCTATGGGGCGAAGCCGTAAGGAGCGAGCGACCTCGGCATCGCGCCCTTCGATGGCGAAGGGGAGCGACCCGTAGGCAGGGGGGCGACATGTTCCTCGAAGCGGATCACGACAACGCGAATCGAACATTTTGGAATCGAGGTGCGCGCTGAATGGAAATGAAAGTGATGCCTTCCGTGGTTTCCCTCCAGATTGCGCCCGCCGCCAAGGCGGCGATGGTGACGGTGACCGAGGTACGCGCCGTGCCGGGCCGCGGCTTGGAAGGCGACCGATATTTCCATCAAATAGGAACCTATTCCAAAACGCCGGGCAAAGGCCGGGAAGTGACGCTGATTGAAATCGAGGCGATTGAAGCTCTGGCGAGGGATTACGACCTTCACCTGGACCCCAAGGACAGCCGCCGCAACATCGTGACGCGGGGCGTGGCGCTCAATCATCTGGTGGGGCGCGATTTTCGCGTGGGAGCCGTGTGGATGCGGGGCATTCGCCTCTGTGAGCCGTGCAATCATCTGAATCGGCTTTTAGGGAAGCGCGTTTCACCCGCCCTGCTGCATCGCGGCGGCTTGCGGGCGGATCTTCTGACGGAGGGCCTCATCTCGGTGGGCGACGCCCTCGAAAGCTGACGCCGTAGCGACCGCCCCGGCGCCGCGGCCACGCCCCACAAGATGACGGCTGAAAGCCGCCAGACCGGGAGGACGACAACCATGAACACGCTGTGGGGATGGTCCCTCGTTTTTCATATTCTCGGCATTGTCCTTTGGATGGGCGGTTTGCTCGTCTCGACGCATTTGCTTGCAGCGCTGGCCAGCGCGAAGTCGGATGAGGCGCGCCAAACCTTGGGACGCCTGCTCGGCAAGGTCTTCAACGGCGTGGCTCATCCGGGAGCCATCATCACCATTCTTGCGGGCACGATGCTTTTCTCCGCCAATGCGCAGTACTACGTGCAGGAGACCTGGATGCAGATCAAGCTGGCGCTGGTCGCCGTCTTGGTCGGACTCGATGTCGCCACTTACCTGATGTTTCGGGCCGTGCGAGCCGGACGCCGCCAACTGGGACGCGGCAAATTAATGGCCTTGCACAGCGTGACGGCGTTGGTTTTTTTCGCGGTGCTCATTATGATTATCATTCGGCCTTTTGGGCCGTAATCTCCATCCCACGCAGGAGGTTCCATGGAAGCTACAAAAATCACGGTGTCGAAAAACGGCCCGCTTCGCATTGAAGGTGATTTTGTCATTCTCGACGCCGAGGGCGCGACCTTCGATCTTGCCGGCCGCAAGGCCATTGCCCTGTGCCGCTGCGGACACTCGGAGAATAAACCGTTTTGCGACGGCAGTCACAAGCGCGTCGGGTTCCAATCGGAAGTCAAGGCGCGCGCCCTGCCGCCCGCTTAATGAAAGGTGGCCGCGAAGAGCCTTGCGTTTCGCGTGCGTGGCGAGTGTCCTGAGTTGTGAGAAGGATGAATAATTCTGAGCCGTCAGGCCGCCCGCAAGTCCTTGGCGAGTTTTGCGCCTTGGCGTGGAACAGGCTTTGAGTTGTTCATCGAACTTCTAACGCAGGATCCTCGCGGGCGCGTTGACCGGCGACGCGACCCTGTGTGGCCTTTGAGGCAGGCCGTTCAAGGTCCGGTTTGAACTTCCGAAATTGCGCCGCGCATCCTACCGCCAACGGCCCGCCAGCCTCTTCGAATCGCGGCCTTGCGCGGTTGAGTTGACAGCGCTGGCCGACTCTCTTAGCATGGCGAGTTGGCATTGGCTGCCGGTTATGGGGACGCGCTCCCCACCTCTCCCGCGGAACAAGGCCCTTTCTCGGGCGGGCGATGAAACCTCCGGAATCCGGTCAAGGCGGTTACGGTGAGAATTTCGATTCGTTTCAATAAAGATGTCGCCATTATGAGCCTCAACGGCAAATTCATGGCGGGCAGCGACGGGCCGTTTCTCCGGCAGAAGGTAAAGGACCTGCTGGAGGCCGGCACCCGGAAGTTGATTCTGGATTTCGCCGGCGTTCCCTACATTGACTCGACCGGTCTGGGTTTTTTGGCGGGCAGCCGCGCCAGCGCCGAAACGGCGGGCGCCAAGTTGGTGCTCGCGGGCATCAATCGCCACGTGCGCAAGGTGCTCGATGAACTCAAGCTTTCACCACTCTTCGACATGGTGGCGAATGAGTCCGAGGCTCTGGCGCTCCTCCAGGAGGGGAAAGTCGCTCCGCCTGGCGCGGAAAAGCCGCGCGCAGGCGCGAAAGCCGCAAAGTCTAAACGAGACTCCACACCGCCGGACCCAACCGGCCCGAACTCGGCGACTTGAACATCGGAAGAAACCGCTTCATGAGCGCTGAGTGTCACGGGGGCGACAACCCTCCCCACAATTTGCCTATGGCAGGTCATCCAACCGGCGCGCAAGCCGCAGTAAGAATTTCCCATCTTCGCAAGCTTTCCCGCTTGGCGGGCCGACGCGCGTGGCCGCTCGTGGTCGGCTTGCTGCTGCTTTCAGTCTCGCGCGGCATGGCCCAGACGAGCACCCGCCTGCTGGTGGCGTCCGGCGAGACCGTCCCCGACCATCCCGGCTTTGTTTTCGGCCCCTTCTCCGGCCTGGTGATGAACGCTCGCCAGCAGATCGCGTTTCTGACCACGCTCGAGAGCGCCCGCCTCGAGACGCCCGCCATTGTCCGCTCAGTGGGCGTGACGTTCTCCGTGGTGGCCTTCCGAGGACTGGTGGCGCCGGCCGCCGGCACGGTGTTCGAGTCTTTCGGCGCTCCGAGCATGAACGACAACGGAACGATTGCGTTCTCCGCCGCGCTCAACGGCGCGGCGCCCTCAAGCGGCATTTTTAGCGTGACGCAGGGCAAGCCGGCTGCCGTGGCGCTCGCCGGACAATCCGCGCCGGGCGCCGGCGCGCCGTTTCAGGCTTTCTCCTCGCCGGTCATCGGCTCTTCCGGCGCGATTTTGTTTGGCGCGCTCACGGGGTCCGGCTCCGCCTCGCCCGGCGCGAGCGGGCTTTATCTCTGGACGCCGCAGGGCCTTCAGAGCGTGCCGCTCCCCGCCGGCTTTACCTTGGGGCCGGGGGAAATGCTCCAGCCGATTTTTCAGAATGAGGATGAATCCGTTTGGATTCCGAACGACGTCTCCGTTGCAGCCGCCGACGATCAATTGTTTCGCGCCCTCGCCATCCGCAGCTTTCAAAGCCTGACCCCGCCGCCCAACCCTGTGAGCACGGCGCTCGCGCTGGCGCCCTTGCCCCAGGAGAAGCCAGTTCCAATGCTGCTGGTGATTCTCCACGGAACCCAACCGCAGACGATGGCCCTCGAAGGCGACCCAACCCAGCCCGTAATGGCTCGTCTGGGCGCCGGCGCGCCGCCCGTTCTACCGCTCATCGGCGTGGAAAGCGCAGTGGCCGGAGCCTTGGGCGGTCGCGTGGTGATAGCGTCGGCCGCAGCCTCCAACCCCGGCGACCTTGCGTTTTATTGTTACTGCAACGGAGCGGTTGAGCGCTTGACCACCTCGGCGGACATGGCTCCCGTGGCCATTCAACCCGGTACGCGCGCCATTCATTTCCTCACCGGCGACGGCAGCCACACCCTCGCCTTCACGGCTCCGCTCGCCGGTCAGGCCAACACCAGCGCCATTTTCGTCACGTCGCTGCCGTAGGCCTCAAGAGGCGACGCCATCCTCGCGCCCGGCGGTTCGGAGTTTCATCTACACCTCGAGCTTCCACGGCGCGCGGTAATTGCGGACCACAAATTTTTCCGCCTGAGCACCGCCCGAGAGTAATCGCTGATTTTCGACATCCCAAACGATGCGTTCCTGGCTGCGGTAGGCGACATTCCCCAGCAGGCAGGCGCACGTCGAGCGTTCGCCAATGGCGATGTCGCTGATGGGCCGCTTCCGCGACTTGACGCAATCGAGAAAATTCCGCACGTGGTCGAAGTGCGAGCGGTTGACGGCGGGCATCTTCATGGCCGCCGTGCGCTCCACCCTGCGGCCCGTGCCGCCCTCGATGCGAGTTTCGGGAATCACTTCAAACCCGCTGCGGTCTATAAAAAGCGTCGCATCGGTTCCATGAAACTCCATGCCGTAGCTTTTGCCGTACATGGAGTTGGCGTTGTCCCAGCGATTCTCATAAACACAGACAAAATCGGGATTCTTGTACTCGTAGGTTACTTGCAGCGTGTCCGGCGTTTGAGCGTTGTCCTGGATATAATATTTCCCGCCCTGCCCGGTGATAACGCTCGGCCCGTCCACCTTCATGGCCCACTGCACAATGTCAATCAAGTGGACACCCCAATCCGTCATAAAGCCGCCCGCGTAGTCCCAGAAATACCGAAACGTGGACCAACGCGGCGGAAGGTGCGGGTCGGGCCCAAAGCGGTTCCAGTTGAACGGCACCTTGGGCGCCGGCCCCAGCCACATATCCCAATCCAGATCCGCCGGTGGGTCCGAATCCGGCGGGTTGCCGATGCCTTGCGGATATTCGTTGGCGTAATTCCACGTGCGCACAAAACTCACTTTGCCGATGAAGCCGTCTTGAATCAATTGCACCGCTTTTTGAAAATGAATCCCCGAGCGCTGTTGC